>SIRV01000191.1 GCA_004366195.1 Actinomycetota bacterium | reverse complement strand
TGAACCGCGTGAGCAGGTTGGCTCGGAGGATCTCCCGCACCGTGCGGCTCGGCGCGGGCGGCACGGCGTTGGTGAGCCCGCGCGCCACCCGCTCGGCGACCTCCGCGCCCGAGAGGCCGTCGAGGCTCGAGGGGCCCTCCGGCGGCCGGCTCACCGCCCCCCGATGCCGTGCTCGGCCGCCCAGGCGTCGAGGATCCGGTAGGCCTCCTCCTCGTCGATCGGCCCCCGGTCCAGGCGCACCTGCATGAGGTGGTCCAAGGCCCTGCCCACGTCCGGCCCCGGCGGGATGCCGAGGTGCGCCATCACCTGGTTGCCGTCGAGCGGTGGCCGCATCGCCTGCAGGTTCTCCTCCTCCGCGAGGCGCGCGATCCGCTCCTCGAGGTCGTCCTGGAGCGCCTGCAGCTCCCGGGCCTTGCGCGGGTTCTGCGTCGTGCAGTCGGCCCGGGTGAGCTGGTTCAGCCGGTCGAGCAGATGCCCCGCGTCCCGCACGTAGCGCCGGACCGCGGCGTCCGACCACGAGGCGTAGCCGTGGAAGCGCAGGTGCATCTCGACGAGCTTCACGACGTCGTCGACGACCTCGTTGGGGAACCGGAGGGCCCGCAGCCGCTCCCTGGCCATCCGCGCCCCCACCACCTCGTGGTGGTGGAACTGCACCCCCTCGGGGGTGATCTGCCGCGTCGCCGGCTTGCCGATGTCGTGCAGGAGGGCGGCGAGGCGAAGCACGAGGTCCGGCTCGCACCGCTCGACGACCGCGAGCGTGTGCTTGAGGACGTCCTTGTGGCGGTGGACGGGATCCTGCTCGAGCGCGAGGGCAGGCAGCTCTGGCAGGAACTCCTCCGCGAGCCCCGTCTCCACGACGATCCGCAGCCCCTTGGCCGGGTGGGGCGCGACGAGGAGCTTGGAGAGCTCGTCGGAGATCCGCTCCGCCGACACGATGGCCAGGCGCCCGCGCATCTGCGCCAGCTCGGCGTGCGGATCGCGGCGAGCACCCGCGGCGTCGGGTCCACGTCGAGCTGCGCCGCGAACCGAGCGGCGCGCAGCATCCGCAGGGGGTCGTCGGAGAACGCGACCTGGGGGTCGAGCGGCGTGTCGAGCCGCTTGGCCGCGAGGTCGCGCACCCCGCCGAACGGGTCGACGAACACCCGCTCGGGCAGCCGCACCGCCATCGCGTTGATGGTGAAGTCCCGGCGCGAGAGGTCCGTCTCGAGGTCCTTGGCGAACGTCACCACCGGCTTGCGGTCCTCGTGTCGGTAGATCTCCTCCCGGTAGGTGGTGATCTCGAACCGGACGTCGCCCTTGCGGGCCCCGACCGTGCCGAACCGCACCCCGACGAGGTAGATGCGGTCCGCCCAGCCCCGCAGGATCCGGGTCGTCTCCCGGGGCGGGGCGTCGGTGGCCAGGTCGAGCTCGGCGTCGGGCCGGACGCGGCCGAGGAGCAGGTCCCGCACGACGCCGCCGACGAGCGCGAGCTCGTGCCCGGCCGCGCGGAAGCGCTCGCCGAGCTCCACGGCGATCTCGGGAACCTCGAGGCGGGGGCCCTCGGGCATGTCGCCTGGAGGATACCCGGGCGCCCCCGTCCGCCTGCGGTACCGTGCCTACCGTGCTGCGGCGGGCCGCCCTCGTCCTCGGGTTCCTCTGGGCCCTGCCGACGAGCCTGCTCGGCCTGCTCGCCGGGCTCCTCACCATCCAGCGGCCGCGCGTCCACGCCGGCCTCCTCGTCTTCGACCGCGCCGGCCCTCGCGGGCTCCTGCGGCTCCTCGCGGCGATGGACCGGACGGCGATGACCCTCGGGTTCGTCGTGATCTCGGCCGTGCCCCTCGAGGGACGGCTCCTCGCGCACGAGCGGCACCACGTCCGCCAGGCGATGTGGTGGGGGCCGCTGTTCGTCCCCGCGTACCTGCTGCTCGCGGCCGTCCTCGGGTACCGCCGACACCCGTTCGAGCGCGCCGCCCGTCGCGCGGCCGGCGAGGAGCCTTAGGTCAGGCGCGGCTCCCCGCGGCTCAGCACGCCGTGGAGGGCGAGGTTGAAGTCGTGGGGGTTCGTCGCCGCTCGCCGGGCATCCTCCTCCGTGACCAACCCCTCCTTGACCAGCTTCACGAGGCACTGGTCGAAGGTCTGCATCCCGTAGTACTCGCCCTCGGCGATCACGTCGACGATCTCCTCGGTGGCCTCGGGGTCCACGATGCGGTCGAACACCCGTCCCGTCGCCACCAGGACCTCGACGGCGGGGACCCGACCCTTGCCGTCGGCGCGCGGCACCAGTCGCTGCGAGACGATGCCGCGGAGCGCCCCCGCGAACGACGTGCGGACCTCGCGCTGCTGCTGCGGCGGGAACAGGTCGAGGATCCGGTTGATCGTCTCCGTGCAGTCGATCGTGTGGAGGGTGGAGATCACGAGGTGCCCGGTCTCCGCGGCCTGGATGGCCGAGAGCGCCGAGTCGGGGTCCCGGATCTCGCCGACGAAGATCACGTCGGGGTCCTGCCGCACGACGTGCTTCAGCGCGGCGGCGTAGGACTCGGTGTCCAGGCCGACCTCGCGCTGCTGGATGATGGAGAGCTCGTCCTCGTGCACGACCTCGATGGGGTCCTCGATGGTGATGATGTGCGCCCGTCGGGTGCGGTTGATGTGCCCGATCATCGCGGCGATCGTCGTGGTCTTGCCGGTGCCGGTCGGCCCGGTGACGAGCACGAGCCCCCGCGGGGAGTCCGCGAGTGCGCGGATCACCGGCGGGAGCATGAGCTCCTCCACGGTCGGGATGTCCGAGCGCACGCGACGGATGGCGAGGCCGACCATCCCCCGTTGGCGGAACGCGTTGATCCGGAACCGGCCCACCCCCGGGAGGGTGTGGCCGAAGTCCGCCTCGTTCGACGCCTCGAACTCCCGACGCTTGTGCTCGGGCATGAGGGCGAGGGCGAAGGACTCCGTCTGCTCCGGCGTGAGCGCCGGGTAGGGGCTTGGCTGGAGCTCGCCGTCCACCCGGATGAACGGGACGTTCCCGGCCTTCAGATGGAGGTCACTCGCCCCCATCTCGACCGCGTACCGCAGCAGCTCCGTCACGTCCATCGTCCGCTCCCGACCCTCCGTCACCGGCTCCGCGGCGGGCCGCGGGGCGCCGGAGCCACGGTGCCGCCCCCGGCGGCGCGGCCCGCACCCGCGCGGAGATCTCGGCCGGGGGGGTCGTCTACCGCCGCCGGCGGGGGGCCGCCCAGGTCGTCCTCGCGGCCCGTCGCACCCGCCGCGGCGACCTCGTCTGGGGGCTCCCCAAGGGCGAGGTCGAGCCGGCCGAGACCCCCGAGGAGGCGGCGGTCCGCGAGGTCCGCGAGGAGACCGGCCTCCGAGCCCGGATCGAGGAGCCCCTCGGCGACATCCGCTACGTGTACGTGTGGGACGACGTCCGGGTCCGCAAACGGGTCCACTTCTTCCTCATGCGCGCCACGGGGGGCCGGCTCGCCGACCACGACGAGGAGATGGAGGACGTGCGCTGGTTCCCCCTCGACCGCGCCGTCCGCGTGGCCGCCTACGAGGGCGAGCGCGAGGTCCTCCGCCGCGCCGCCGAGCGCCTGGCGTGAGCCCCGCCCAGGTCGCGCTGGGCGCGCTCGTCGGCCTCGCGGCGGGGATCCTGTCGGGGCTGTTCGGGGTGGGCGGGGGCGTGGGCGGGGGCATCATCACCACCCCGGCCGTGAACGTCCTCCTCGGCGGCTCGGCGATCGAGGCCGTCGCCACACCGCTCCCGGTGATCTTCCCGACGACCCTCGTCGGCGCCGCCACGTACGCGCGCGCCGGGGAGGTGAGCTTCCGCGCCGCGCGGTGGGCGAGCGGCCCGGGGGCCCTCGGCGCGATCCTCGGCGCCCTGCTCACCGAGCGCGTGAACGCGCACCTGCTCCTCGTCGTGACCGCGGGCCTGATCGGGTGGACGGCGATCCGTCTGGTCCGCGGCGGACCGCCCCGCGCCGTCTACGTCCGCGGGGCCACGCCGTGGCACCGCCACGTGCTGATCGGCTTCGTCGCCGGCTTCGTCTCGGGGCTGCTCGGGGTGGGCGGCGGCATCGTCCTCGTGCCCGCGTACACCGTCCTCGTCGGGATGCCCCTGCGCAGAGCCCTCGGCACCTCCCTCGTCGTGATCTCCGCCATCGTCGTGCCGGGGACGCTCGTCCACTGGTGGCTGGGCCACATCGACTGGGCGATCTTCGCCGCCCTCACCGTCGGCGTCGTCCCCGGCGCGCACCTCGGAGCCCGGATCGCGCTCGGCGTACGTGAGCGCACCCTCCGGCTCGTGGTCGGCCTGTTCTTCCTCGGCGTTGCGGTGGCCTACGGGTCCTCCGAGCTCGTCCAGCTGCTCGGGGCCCGAGGGTAGGATGGCCGCGCCGATGCGCCGGCTCGTCCTCCTCGTCGCGATCTGTGCCCTCGCGCTCGCCCCGCTCCCCTCCCGAGCGCAGTCCCCCAGCCCGGGGGCCGCGGAGCCGGCCGTCCGCCTCCGCCTCCTCGAGCGGTCGAGCTGGAGCGGCCCCGAGCGCCCGCTGCTCGAGGTCCGGTTCCAGGCCACGAACGAGGGGGCCGAACCCCTCGACGACCTCACGAGCGGGCTCCCCCTCTTCGGCCGGGTGCGCTCGCGCACCGCCTACGAGCAGGCCCTCCTCGCCGATCCCGTACCGGTGGTGGTCGTCGACGCCGAGACCTACGCGCGCGCGGGCGACCTCGCCCCCGGCGAGACCCGGACCTTCGAGCTCGCCTTCCCCCTCGACGCGCCGGGGATCGACCCCACGACCTCCGGCATCTACCCGGTGAAGATCGATCTCCGCAGCGACGGCGTGCCGCTCGCAGCGATCCGCACGGCCGTCGCCTACCTCGTCCGTCCCCCCGAGCAACCCCTCGCGCTCGCCTGGACGGTCGTGCTCCACCACCCCCTGGTGATGGGACCGGACGGGGTCTTCACCTCCACCTCGCTGGAGGAGGCCATCGCGGGAGGGCTCGGCGGCCTCGTGGACGCCCTGGCCGCACTGGAGCGAGCCCGTCCGACCCCCGTCGACCTCGTGGTCTCCCCGGTGCTCCTCCGACAGCTCGACGCCATGCGCGAGGGCTACGCGGTCGAGATCGACGGCGTCCGGCGGGAGGTTCCGGCCACCTCGACACAGGCCCGGCGCGCGGGCGAGCTCCTCGCCGAGCTGCGCGCCCTCGCGGCGAGCCCCGCCGTGTCCCTGGCCGCCCTGCCCCTCGCCGCACCGCAGATCCCCTCCCTCGTCGGCACCGGCCTCGAGCGCGACCTCGATCCCCAGCTCGAGCGGGGGCGCGCGCTGGTCCGCGACCTCCTCGGCGCCGAGCCGGACCCGGGGTTCCTCTGGCCGCCCGACGGTGCGCTCGATCCTCCGAGCCTCCCCGCCCTGGCGGCCCGGGGCGTCCGGACGATCGCGCTCGACCCCGGCGCCGTCGCCGCCGAGGCCCAGCCCCTGGGTTTCGCGCCGCCCCCCACCGTCGGCCTCGGCAAGGGCGGCGCGATCGTCGGCCTCGCGCCCGACCCCGCCGTGCACGCCCTGCTCGCCTCGGCCCCCCTCGCCGACGACCCCGTGCTGGCCGCGCACGCGGTCGCCGGCGAGCTGGCCGCGATCTGGCAGGAGCAGCCGGGCCTCGCGCGCGGCGTCGCCCTCCTGCTCCCCACGACCCTCGACGCCCCGGCGCCGTTCTGGCGGGCCCTCGTGGCCTCCCTCGCCGACGCGCCGTGGCTCACGCCGGTGCGGGCCCGGGACCTCGTCGCCGCGTTCCCTCCCGCGCGCAGCGCGCCGCTCGTCCAGACCGCGCCGCGGAGCTTCCCTCCGGGGTACGTGGAGGACATCCTCCAGGCGCGCCGGCGCCTGGCCGCGTACCGCTCGATGCTCGTCGGGCCGAGCGAAGAGCCCGACCGCCTCGAGGAGGCCCTCCTCCTGGCCGAGTCGGGGACCTTCCTCGCCGACCCGCTCGCCGGCATCGCCTACCTGCGCGCCGTCGACGAGCGGGTCGGGACCGCGCTCGACGGCGTCCGCGTGCCGGCCGGCCAGGTCGTCACGCTCGCCTCACGGACGGGGACGCTCCCCCTGCGGATCTCGAGCTCCGCCCTCCCCCTGCGGATCTCGAGCTCCGCCGCGGAGCCCCTGCGCGTGATCGTCAGCCTCGAGTCGAGCCGCCTCACGGAGCCGCGCCGGACCGAGGTGGTCCTCGAGCCCGGGGCGGAGCGCACGCTCCCCTTCCCTGTGGAGGTGAAGACGACGGGGCGCTTCCCCGTCCTCGTCCGCGTCACGGCTCCCGCCGGCCGCGTGATCGAGGAGGCCGAGATCAGCGTCCGCTCCACCGCCTACAACCGGATCGCGCTGCTCATCACGATCGGCGCCGCCCTCGTGCTGGTGCTCGTCTGGGCGAGGAGGTTCCTGCCACGTCGGACGAGCTGACCCCGCTCGCCTCGCCAGAGACCGCCGAGGTCCGG
>SIRV01000190.1 GCA_004366195.1 Actinomycetota bacterium | reverse complement strand
GGCGGGGCCGCCGCTGCTCCGCGTTCCCGCGCCCCGGCGCCGCCGAGACGCAGGCCCAGGCGCTCGAGCTCGGTTGCGTGTGGGCGGGCGACTCGACGGAGCCCCCGCCGGAACCCCTGGAGGCCGCCATCTGCTTCGCCGCGGCCGGCGAGCTCGTGCCGCTCGCGCTGCGGGCCGTCGCCCCGGGCGGGAGCGTGGTCTGCGCCGAGATCCACATGAGCGACATCCCCTCCTTCCCCTACGCGATCCTGTGGGGCGAGCGGGTCCTGCGCTCGGTGGCGAACCTCACCCGCCGCGACGGCGTGGAGTTCCTCGAGGTCGCCCCGAAGGCGGGCGTCCGCACGGCCGTCACCACGTTCCCGCTGGAGCGCGCGAACGAGGCCCTCTCCCACGCCCGCTCCGGGGCGAGCACCACCGCCGTCCTCGTGCCCTGAGTCCCCTCAGGCGCGGCGGGCGCGGAAGTCGTCCATGAACGCCCGCAGGGCGCGCACGCCCTCGAGCGGCATCGCGTTGTAGATCGAGGCGCGGATCCCGCCGACCGATCGGTGCCCGGCCAGCTCGAGCAGTCCGGCCTCCCGCGCCTCCGCGACGAAGGCCCGCTCCAGCTCCTCGCTCGGCAGGCGGAACGTGACGTTCATGAGCGAGCGCGCCTCGGGCGTGGCGTGGCCCCGGTAGAAGCCCTCGCTCGCGTCGATGGCCTCGTACAGGAGGGCGGCCTTCTCCCGGTTCCGCTCGCGCATCGCCTCGAGCCCCCCGACCTCGTCGCGGAGCCAGCGCGTGACGAGCAGGAACACGTAGATCGCGAAGGTCGGGGGCGTGTTGTAGAGGGAGCGGTGCTCGACGTGGGTGCGGTAGTCGAGCATCGTGGGCAGTCCCTCCGGGATCCGCTCCAGCAGGTCCTGGCGGATCAGCACGATGGTGAGGCCGGCCGGTCCGGCGTTCTTCTGCGCCCCCGCGTAGAGCAGGCCGTACCGCTCGACGGGGAGGGGGCGCGAGAGGAAGTCCGAGGAGGCGTCGCAGACGAGGGGCGCTCCGCCCCGGGGCTCGAACCCGTCGGGCAGCTGGACGCCCTGGATCGTCTCGTTCGAGGTCACGTGGAGGTACGCGGCGCCGGGATCGAGCTCGAGGGAGCCGAGGTCGGGCACGGCGGTGTAGCCGCCCTCGGCCCCGTCCCACGCGACGCGGGCGGCTCCCAGGCGCTCGGCCTCGGCGAGGGCCCGGCGGGACCACGAGCCGGTCAGCACGTACTCGGCCGCGGCTCCCGACCCGAGGAGGTTCATGGGCGCCATGGCGAACTGCAGCGACGCGCCGCCCTGGAGGAACAGCACGTGATGGGTGTCTGGCACGCCGAGGAGCGCGCGCAGGTTGGCCTCGGCCTCCTCGATCACGGCCTCGAAGGCGCGGCTGCGGTGGCTGATCTCGAGCACCGAGGCGCCGGCACCGGGCAGCTCGAGGAGTTCCGCGCGGGCGCGCTCGAGGACCGGCAGGGGGAGCGTCGCCGGTCCGGCCGAGAAGTTCCAGGCGCGAGCCACGGGCCAATGTTCCCGGCTCGGACGGAGGTCCGTCATCCCGCGAGGCCGGGCCGGTCGTCACCCGGAGGGCGGGACGGAAGCCCCTCCGGGATGCTGACGGGATGCGGGAAGGTGCGGGTCGAGGCCGGTCGTCGGCCCGGACCGAGGAGGCGTTGCAGATGCGAGCGACCGGTGTGGTTCTGCGGCTCGCGGTCGCCGGGCTCCTGCTCGCGGGGCTCGCGGCCGGGGCGTCGGGCTGCTCTTCGAAGGGGTCGGCCCCGGTGGGCGGCCCGGTCGGGGGCGGGACCTCGGCGTCCGCTGGCGGCATGAACGAGGTCAACGGGATGGGCTACATGGTCCACACCGATCACGTGGCCGACCCTGCGACCGTGCTCCCGTCCTTCGCGAGCGCCCCGGAGCTCGCCCGGCTGTACACCTTCGCGATGCGGCACCCGGAGGTGCTCACGTACATCCCCTGCACGTGCGGTTGCGGCGGGATGGGGCACGAGAGCGTGTGGAACTGCTACGTGCGGCGGATCGAGGCCGACGGGACCGTCGTCTTCGACGAGCACGCCGCCGGGTGCCGGATCTGCCAAGACATCGCCCGCGACGCCATCCGGCTCTGGCAGCGAGGGAGCCCGCTGCCGGAGATCTGGCAGGCGATCGACGCCGCGTACCCCGGGCAGCAGACCCCCACCGACTACCCGGTCTGACGGCGGCGGGGGGCCGGGCCCACCGCCCGATAGGCTCGGGGCCGCATGGAGCTCTCGGCCCTCGATCACGTCGCGGCGGGTGTCGCCGCCCTCCTCGGCGGAGCGGTGAACGCGCTCGCGGGCGGGGGGACGCTCGTCACGTTCCCCACGCTTCTCGCCCTCGGGGTCCCCGCGGTGAGCGCCAACGTGACGAACACCGTCGCGCTCTCACCCGGGTACCTCGGCGGGACGTGGGGGCAGCGCGCGGACCTCCGCGGCCAGGCGGGGCGGCTCCGCCTGCTCGGCCCGGCCTCGGTGCTCGGCGGGCTGCTAGGAGGCGTCCTCCTGCTGCTCACCGGGGAGGAGCTGTTCCGGGACCTCGTGCCGTTCCTCATCCTCGGCGCGAGCGGGCTCCTCGCGGTCCAGGACCGGGTCCGGGCGCTGGTCTCCCGTCGGCTCGCACGTCGGCAGGCGGAGGACCCCTCGCAGCTGTGGGCCGCGCTGCCGGCCTTCGCCGCCTCGGTCTACGGTGGGTACTTCGGGGCCGGGCTCGGGGTCATCCTCCTCGCCGTCCTCGGGCTCGTGCTGGATGACTCGCTCACCCGCATCAACGCGCTGAAGCAGGCGCTCTCCTTCTGCGTGAACGTCACGGCCGCCCTCTACTTCCTGCTCTCCGGCAGGGTGGTGTGGTCGATCGCCGCGGTGATGGCCGTGGGGGCGGTGGCCGGTGGGTCGCTCGGCGGCCGGCTCGCCGGGCGGATGCGAGCGGAGCGCCTCCGGCGCGTCGTGGTGGCGATCGGGGTCGTCGTGGGACTCGTGGAGCTGGTGCGGTGATCCCGTGAGCTCCCCGGCCGACGCTCGCTCCGCCCTCCAGCGCAGAGCGCTCCGCCTGGAGTACGCGACGATC
>ML214194.1:3536-10014 GCA_004366195.1 Actinomycetota bacterium | reverse complement strand
GCCGCTCGAGGACAGGGTGGGGTCGTCCGGCCACGGGGCGATCGCCCCCCCGATGATGCGCCACCGCTCCCCCAGCCAGAGCGCGTCGCAGGCGAGGAGGAGCCGCATGCGTCGTTCGGGGTCGTACGCGGTCCAGCGGCCCCGTGTAACGAAGGTGACGGAGAGCCCCTCGGTCGAGAGCCAGGCCCCGAAGAAGCGGAGATCACCCCAGCCCTCCGCATCGGCCCAACGCCGTGCACACTCCTCCCGCAGTAACCCAGGAACGGACCTCTCCTCCAGGCGCTGGGTCGACACGACGAACCCGTCCGCGGCTTCCCGTACCGCGCTCGGGACCGCAGCGGGGAGGACACCGCTCGCGAGTCGCTGCGGGACTCGCCCCTCGCCGGGCGCCCCGCCGGTGCACGCACCGGACAGGGCTACGGTGACGAAGATCGTGACCCAGGCCCGGCTCATGGCGCGGCCCACCCTACGCGCGCCACGCCGGCGTACGAGCCGTTGCCGCGCCACGTCTCCGTCGTGATGACGACCCCGTAGGCGTTCCCTTGCGCGTGGATGATCTGGTCCGAATTGTTGCTGCCCACGTCGTAGATCATCCCGATGTGACTGGACGACGCGAACGCGTCCATCCGCCGGGCATCCGCCTTCCTGATGTTGTAGTTGGGCGCTCCGGCCCCGTTCTTGAAGTCGTTCGCCGTGTACGGCCCGTGGATGTTCCGCAGCTTATCGTGCCACTGGAACCCATCGTTGCTCGTGTCCATCTTCTCGTGCCACGTCTTGAAGACGAGGCCCGAGCAGTCCGGGCCCTCACCGTCGCCGTCCGACGGCGCGTCGGGCGTGTCGTCCCTGTCGTTGTTGTTCCAGCATCCACCCCCGTACTCGTAACCTTCCTTGTACGCGACGTACGCGTAGTCGCGGGCCTGCCCCCGGGTGATAGGCTGGACCGCCTGCGTGTTGTTGTTGCAGTGGTCCTGGACCTAGGTTCCCGCCTTCGCGTCACCCGGCGTCCCGGCCAACGCAACCGCCAAACAGCCAGCAACTAGGCCCACCAAGAAGCCCGCCCCATCGTTGCCGTTCATCGCCCTTCACCCCCGAGGCTGAACCGGACGATCTCGATGCCCTTGGGGCTCGAGCGCATCTGGTAGAGGTCATCGCCCAGCAGACGGAACCGACTGAGCGCGGACATGTTCGCCCACTCCCAGGGCTCGACCGCGAAGCTCGAGATCAGGCCCTCCTTGCCCAGGTGGAGGACCTGGAACTCGGCCCGGTTCTCCGTGTAGACCCGGAGGACGACGAGCAGGCCTTCCCGGTAGGGCTCGGCGAGCTGCACCTCCCCCAAAGCGGCAGGACCATCGGGGCCCACGATGCGCCAGGCGCGCTCGACCTCCGTTCCCCGCACGACGGCCACCATGGCTCCCCTCGCGGTCGCCTTCAGCACGACCTGTCTGCCTCCCTCGATCGGCCGGCCCACCCAAGCGCCGGAGCTCTGGGCCGAGGGCTCGAGGAGCCCGCCATCGGGTCCGGTGACCGGCACCCAGGTGTCGGATGGCATGACGTGGACCACCGGCCCGTCCGGCCCCATCCTGATCATGTCCGCGCCGCGCTCCGGGAGGTACGCCACAGCCAGCGAGCCCCCCTGCTCGTCGAGCATGCGAACGAGCGGCCCCGGGTCCTTCACGCCGCCGTGATCGAGCACCCAGGTCCGACCGTCTCCGACGACCAGATCACCAACCGCACCGCGGAGGTCGAAGGACGCGGCCTCCTGTGCACCGACCGCCGGGCTGTAGCTGATCAGCCGATCGTTGAGCTGGTCGAGGATCAGGACCTCGCCGTCCGCCGTCACGTCGAACGAGGCTGGTCCCTCGGTGAGCTGCTCCGGCCCCGCAGAGAGACCCACCTCCCCGGGATCGGATCCCCACGGCGCCTCGAACACGATCCCGTCCGGCTCGCGGGTGCCCCCGAACGCAGAGGCCCCGACGTCGACGAGGGTCGGTCGTTCCACGACCCAGGTCTGGAGCGGCGCCCGTGCGCCCCCCGGAGGCACGGTCGCGACGGTGCCCCCCACCACGTCCCGGATCACCGCGTGGTAGCGGAACCCCTTGGCCGCGAGGTAGCGGTCCGGGACGGTTGCAGCGAGCGTGCGATAGCCGCGGAGGGCAAGCGCCAGCTCGGAGGGATCGGATCCATCGAGCTGCGCAACGTACAGCGTCCCGACCGGGGCGCAGGCCTCCGTACTCGGGTCCGCGATCGCGCACACCACCTCGAACGCGAGCTCCACGGGCTCACCCGGCTCGACGAGGCGTGGGGCGGCGTGAAGCACCTCCATCGGGACGGCGCTGACGCCGGCCGCCTCCGCGTTGCCCCTATCGCCCTGGAGCCTCGGGGCGACCCCCGCCACCATGCCGGCCGCGAACACACCCACGACGAACCCCACAGCCGGCGCGACGCGCTGACCAGCCATCATGAGAACCGCCCCGCCAAAACACCCTCGGACAGATGAGGCCCAGGATGGAAGGGCCGATCGACCGGGAAGCGGAAGATGGCGGCCCCTACCGAGTTAGTCCGATGACGTGTTAGTGTGAAACTTAATAGGGACACGGATGCCCTCGGCGTCCAGGCGCCCGGCGATGCGCTCCCGGAGCACCCGCTCTGTGTCCCAGCGCTTCGACGGCCGGGTGTCGGCGATCACGCGGATCACGATCGCGTACTCCCCCAGGGTCTCGATCCCGAGGACGCTCGGGCCGTCGCGGATCCAGTCGCTCAGCACCTCGTCGGCCCGGATCTCCTCGAACAGCTGCTCGAGCACGGCCCGGACCCGCTCCACGTCCTCGCCGTAGGCCACGCGCACGTCCACGATGGCCCGGGCCCAGCCGCGGGACTTGTTGCTCACGACCTGGATGTTGCCGTTGGGGACGATGTGGAGCGTGCCGTCGAAGGCGCGCAGCGACGTCACCCGGAGCGTGAGCGCCTCCACCTTCCCGGAGACGGGACCCGCCGTGGTGTGGACCTCGAGCACGTCGCCGACCCCGAACTGGTTCTCGAGCAGGATGAAGAAGCCGGCCAGCGTGTCCCGCACGATGGCCTGGGCGCCGAAGCCGAGCGCGACCCCCGCCACCCCCGCCGAAGCGAGGAGGGGACCGAGGCTCACGTTCAGACGGTCCAGCACCACGAGGGCGGCGAGCGCCCAGACCACGACCACGCTCGCGGTGGACAGGGCGCCGGTGAGGGTCGCGATCCGCTGGAGGTTCAGCTCCTGCGTGGCGGTGGGGCTGCCCTCCAGGCGCCGGCGGAACCGGCGCACGAGGAGCTTGACCACCACCGTGGCCAGCGCCGCGACGAGGATCGTCGCGATGACCGGCACGCCGTGGCGGTCGAACCACGCGGCCGGGTCGAACCGCTTCGCGCCGAGCACGCCTCCATTCAGGCAGGCGGCGCTCCGAGCGTCAAAGCCGGGCTACCGGGACATGGCCTCCTCGAGCGCCCGGCGCACGAGGACCTTGGCGACCTCCTGCCGGTACTCGGCGCTCGCGAACGCGTCGGAGGGCGGGCTCGTGCCCTCGGCGGCGCGGTCGGCCGCGGTCGCCGGGTCGGCGCCGCCGGCCAGGGCCTCTTCCACGCCCGAGGCCCGGATCGGTCGGTCGGCCATGTTCGTGAGGGCCACCGCAGCGCCGTCGCCGTCCGGCGCGAGGGCCGCCACCCCGACGATCGCCCAGTCGATGGCGCGCCGGTGGAACTTCAGGTAGCTCCAGCCGCGAGAGCCCGTCCTCGGCACCCGGATCTCGGTCAGCACCTCGTCGTGGGCGAGGTCCGGCTCGAACAGGCCCCGGAAGAAGCTCCCGGCGGGCACCCTCCGGCTCGCCCCGTTCGGCCCCCGCACCACGAGCTCCGCGCCGAGCGCGAGCATCACCGTCCCCAGGTCGCCGGCGGGATCGGCGTGGGCGAGGGCCCCGCCGATCGTCCCCATGTGGCGCACCTGCGGGTCGCCGATCAGGCTCGCGGTGTACGCCACGATCGGGCACTCCGCCTGCAGGAGCTCGGAGCTCGCGACGTCGTGGTGCCGGGTGAGCGCGCCGATCGCGATCCGGTCGCCGTCCTCCCGCACGTAGGAGAGGTCCCGGATGCGCGAGATGTCGATGAGCTTCGAGGGCCGGGCCAGGCGCAGCCGCATCAGCGGCAGGAGCGAGTGGCCGCCCGCGAGGAGCTTCGCCTCGGGGTCGTCGGAGAGGAGCGAGATCGCGTGGTCCACGAACTCGACCCGCTCGTACTCGAACGGCGCCGGGATCATGCCCCACCTCCCTTCGCCTGCTGGATGGCTCTCCACACCCGCTCCGGCGTCGCCGGCTTGCCGACGTCGGTCACGCCGAGGTGCGAGAGCGCGTCCACGACCGCGTTGATGACGGCGGGAGGCGCGGCGATCGTCCCCGCCTCGCCGATGCCCTTCACGCCGAGCGGGTTCGTGCTGGAGGGCGTCACCGTCCGGTCGAGCTCGTAGGAGGGGACGTCGGCCGCGGCCGGCACCAGGTACTCCGTCATGCCCCCGGTCCTGAGGTTCCCGTGGTCGTCGTAGAGCCCCTCCTCGAACAGGGCCTCGGCGATCCCCTGGGTGATGCCGCCGTGGACCTGGCCCTCGACGATCATGGGGTTGATGACGTTCCCGCAGTCGTCCACCGCCACGTAGCGGACGATCTCGGTCGCGCCGGTCTCGGTGTCCACCTCGACGACGCAGACGTGCGCCCCCGAGGGGAACGTGAAGTTCCCCGGGTCGTAGACGTGCGTCGCCTCGAGGCCGGGCTCCGTGTCGGGCGGCAGGTCGTGCGCCGTCCACGCCGAGAAGGCGATCTCGGGGATCGTCCGGGCCCGGTCCGGCGCGCCGCGGACGGTGAACCGGCCCGCCTCGTAGTCCAGGTCCTCCTCCGCCACCTCGAGCTCGTGGGCGGCGATGCGCCTCGCCTTCGCGATCACCTTCTGCGCCGCGAAGTGGAGCGCGACACCGCCCACGGCCAGGCTCCGGCTCCCGTACGTGTCCATGCCGAGCGGGGAGACCGCGGTGTCGCCGTGGAGGACCTCCACGTCCTCGACCGGCACCCCGAGCTCGTCGGCGACGATCTGGGACCAGGTGGTGACGTGCCCCTGGCCGTGAGGGGAGGTCCCGGTCACCACCACGACCTTGCCGGTCGGCAGGCACCGGATCGTGGCCGCGTCCCACCCCCCGGCCGCGTACCGGAGGGCCGAGAGCACCTGCGAGGGCGCGAGCCCGCACATCTCGATGTAGGTGGAGAGCCCGATGCCGAGCTGCTTCACGTCGCCCCGGGCCCGCCGCTCGGCCTGCTCCTTCCGGAGCTGGTCGTACCCCACGAGCTCGAGGGCACGGTCGAGCTGCTTCGCGTAGTCGCCCGAGTCGTACTTCAGGCCCGAGACGACGTCCGTGGGCTCGGTGAAGGGCGGCATGAAGTTCATCCGCCGGATCTCCGCCGGGTCCTTGCCCACGCGGCGAGCGAGCGCGTCCATCGCCCGCTCGATCGCGTAGGTGGCCTCAGGGCGGCCGGCGCCGCGGTAGGCGTCGGTCGGCGGCTTGTTCGTGAACACGCCCGTGCACCGGAAGTCGTACGCCTCCGGCGTGTAGACGCCGTGGTAGAGGAAGGCCCCGAGGAGAGGGATCCCCGGCGTGACCAGCTGGAGGTACGCGCCCATGTCGGCCACGAGGTGGGCCCGGACCCCGAGGAGCTTGCCCTCCTCGGTGGCCGCGAGCTCCACGTCCTGGTAGACGTCGCGGCCCTGGATGGTGGAGAGGTAGTTCTCCTGTCGCTCCTCCACCCATTTCACCGGTCGTCCCGTCCTCCGCGCCGCGGCCAGGACCATGGCCTCCTCGGCGTAGACGTTGAGCTTGGACCCGAACCCGCCGCCGACGTCCGGCGCGATCACCCGGAGCTTCGATTCCGGCATGTTCGCCATGGTGAAGGCGGTGAGCGCCGTCTTCAGGATGTGCGGGATCTGCGTGGCCGAGTACAGCGTGAACTCCCCCTGCGCCGGTACCGGGACCGCGATCGCCCCCCGCGGCTCGATCGCGTTGGGGATGAGCCGCGGATGGTAGTAGCGCTCCTTCACGACGACCGGCGCCTCCGAGAAGACCCGGTCGACGTCGCCGGCCGAGAGCGTCCACGTGTAGCACTGGTTGGTCCCGAGGTCGGCGTGCACGAGCGGAGCCCCCTCGCGCAAGGCCTCCTCCGCGTCCACCACGACCGGCAGGTCCTCGTAGGCCACCGACACGGCCTCCGCCGCGTCCTTGGCCTGGGCCCGGGTCTCGGCGACGACGACCGCGACGGCCTCGCCGACGTGCCGGACCTCGCCGCGCGCGACCGGCCAGTGGGTGGGCATCCGGATGTCCTCGGTGACCGGCCAGGCGCACGGCAGGCTCCCCTGCCACTCGGTGGCCAGGTCCTCCCCGGTCCAGACGGCGATGACCCCCGGCATGCTCACCGCC
>ML214194.1:1003-3526 GCA_004366195.1 Actinomycetota bacterium | reverse complement strand
GAGGATCCGGGCGTGGGCCACCTGGCTGCGGACCACGTGCATCCACAGCATCCCCGGGAACGTGAGATCGTCGAGGTACCGGGCCTGCCCGGTGAGGAGCTCGGGATCCTCCTTGCGGAGGACGCCTCCGCCCACGTACTTCTGCGCCGTGGCCATCTCCGCCCCCCCTACACCGCGGCGCCGCTCATCTGACGGGCGGCGTCCAGGACCGACCGCACGATGTTCTGGTAGCCGGTGCACCGGCAGAGGTTCCCCTGCAGGGCCTCTCGAACCTCCTCCTCGGTGGGGCTCGGGTTCTCCCGCAGGTACGAGAGCGCCGCCATGATCATGCCCGGCGTGCAGTAGCCGCACTGGAGACCGTGGTTGCGGTGGAAGGCCTCCTGGAGCGGGTGCAGCTCGCCGTCACGCGCGAGGCCCTCGATGGTCGTGACCTCCCGGCCATCGGCCTGGACCGCGAGCAGCGTGCACGACTTCACCGACTCCCCGTCGAGCAGCACCGTGCATGCGCCGCACGTGGACGTGTCGCAGCCGACGTTCGTCCCGGTCAGCCCGAGGGTCTCCCGCAGGAAGTAGACGAGGAGGGTGCGGGGCTCGACGTCGGCCTCCCGCACCGCCCCGTTCACGGTGACCGCGACGTGCGTCACGGGCGTCCCCCTTTCCGTGCAGGCGGGCAGGGCACAGATGGTAGGACAACCGGCGCGATCGCGCGAATCGGTCAGAGTTCCGGCCAGCCGGGGGCGGGGGCGGCGCTCGCCGTCCGGGCCGTGCAGTCGTCGCCGGGGATCGTGCCCCGCTCGATCTCCCCCGGGCCGAGGACCCGGATGAAGTAGCAGGCGCCGGAGTCGGCCTTGGCCGCGCCGGTCCAGACCTCCTCGGTCGCGAGGACGCTCACGACGAGCGGCTCGGTCGAGGCCACGTCGGCCGGCTGGAACCCGAGGTCCTCGGGGGCCACCTCGTCCAGACGCTCGGGCGTGGCGGCCGCCAGGCTCCCGTCGGTGCGACGGACCTCCTCGACCACACCGCGGACGACCTCCAGCTTGCTGGTGACGAGGATCGCCGCGTTCCGCCGGATCGTCGGTCGGAGCGCCAGGTAGGCGACGACGAACATCGGGACCACGACGAGGAGGAACCGACCGAGCTCGGAGCGATGCCGCACGGTTCGCAGGATAGCGACAGGGACGAACGTCCCACGCCCCGTGCGCCCATCCGCCGGGTGGCGAACCGACCCGGGACCCGTAGAGTGGCTCGGGCGCTCCGAGCGTCGGGAGGTGATCGTGGACGCGCTCGATCTGGCACGGTGGCAGTTCGGCATCACCACCGTCTACCACTTCCTCTTCGTCCCACTCACGATCGGGCTCTCGCTCCTCGTCGCCGGGCTCCAGACGGCCTGGGTCCGGACGGGGAAGGACGCGTATCTCCGGGCCACGAAGTTCTGGGGCAAGTTGTTCCTCATCAACTTCGCGATGGGGGTGGTCACCGGCATCGTGCAGGAGTTCCAGTTCGGGATGAACTGGAGCGAGTACTCCCGGTTCGTCGGCGACATCTTCGGCGCCCCCCTCGCGATGGAGGCGCTCATCGCCTTCTTCCTGGAGTCCACCTTCCTCGGTCTGTGGATCTTCGGGTGGGACCGCCTGCCGAAACGCGTCCACCTCGCCACGATCTGGGCGGCGGCGATCGGCACCGCTGTGTCCGCCTACTTCATCCTCGCTGCCAACTCGTGGATGCAGCACCCCGTGGGGTACCGGGTGGAGGCCGGCTTCAACCCGCTCGATCCCGTCGGTCGCGCGGAGCTCGCGGACATCGTGGCCGTCCTCACGAACGTCACGAACCTCGTGGCGTTCCCCCACGTGATCGCCGGCGCCTTCATGACGGCCGGGGCGTTCATGGTCGGGATCTCGGCCTGGCACCTCGCGCGCCGGCAGCACGAGGAGGTGATGCGGCCGTCGCTCCGGCTCGGCGCGTGGACGCTCCTCGTCGCCGGCGTCGCGGTCGTGATCACCGGCGACCTCCAGGCTCGGGTGATGACCGACCAGCAGCCGATGAAGATGGCGGCGGCCGAGGCCTTGTGGGAGACGCAGCAGCGCGCCGGCTTCAGCCTGTTCACCATCGGGACGCTCGACGGCCGCGAGGAGGTCTTCTCGATCCGCATCCCCGGGCTGTCGTCGTTCCTCGCGACCGGGTCCTTCGATGGGACGGTGGAGGGCCTGAACGACATCCAGGCGCAGCTGGAGCGGCGGTTCGGACCGGCGGAGTACCGGCCGAACATCCCCGTCACCTACTGGTCCTTCCGCCTCATGATCGGGTTCGGGGCGCTCGCCGCCGCGTACGCCGCGTACGCACTGTGGGCCATGCGCGGAGGCCGAGACGTCCCGAGGTGGCGGTGGTTCGTACCGGCGGGGGTCGCCGCGATCACCTTCCCGTTCCTCGCCAACACCTTCGGGTGGATCTTCACCGAGATGGGGCGCCAGCCGTGGGTCGTCTACGGGCTCCAGCTCACCGCCAACCGGGTGTCGTCGGCGGTCA
>ML214194.1:0-993 GCA_004366195.1 Actinomycetota bacterium | reverse complement strand
CTCGATGATCGTGCTCACGCTGCTCTACGGGGCGCTCGCGGTGGTCGAGGTCGCCCTCGTCGTGCGGTTCGCGAAGGCCGGGCCGCCGGCCATCACGACCGCCGAGGCGGAGGCCGCCTACGAGGCCCGTCTCGCCGAGCGGCCGCTCACGTTCGCCTACTGAGGGGGCCGAGATGGAGCTTCCGACCCTGTGGTTCATCCTCATCGCGATCCTCTGGACCGGCTACTTCTTCCTCGAGGGGTTCGACTTCGGCGTCGGGATCCTGGTGCCGATCGTCGGCCGTGACGAGGCCGGTCGACGGGTGGTGATCAACACCATCGGCCCGCACTGGGACGGGAACGAGGTGTGGCTGCTCACCGCCGGCGGGGCCACCTTCGCCGCCTTCCCCGAGTGGTACGCGACGCTGTTCAGCGGCTTCTACCTCGCCCTCCTCCTGATCCTCGTGGCCCTGATCCTCCGGGGGGTGGCCTTCGAGTATCGGGGCAAGCGCGAGGACGCCGCCTGGCGCCGTCGGTGGTCGCCGGAGCTTGTGTTCGGGAGCGCCGTCCCCGCGCTGCTCTGGGGGGTGGCCTTCGGGAACATCGTGCGCGGTGTGCCGATCGGCCAGGGCTTCACCTACGAGGGCGGGTTCCTCGACCTGCTGAACCCCTACGCGCTGCTCGGCGGCCTGGTGACCTTCACCCTGTTCGTGACCCACGGCGCCGCGTACCTCGCGCTGAAGACGAAGGACGAGGTGCGCGAGCGCGCCCACGCCCTCGTGCCGCGCGTCGGCGCCACCGCCGCCGTGCTCGCCGTGGCGTTCCTCGCCTGGACCCTGGTGGACGCCGGGGAGTCCGTCTCCTGGGTCACCGGCGCGGTGGCGACGGTCGCGCTCCTCGGCGCGCTCGGCGCCGCCCTCGCCGGTCGGGACGGCTGGGCCTTCGCCCTCACCGGCCTCACCATCGTGGCCGCCACCGTGACCCTGTTCGTGGTGCTCTACCCGAACGTGCTCC
>SIRV01000186.1 GCA_004366195.1 Actinomycetota bacterium | reverse complement strand
TGGCCCCGGAGCGGCTCGACGGCCTGCTGTCCGAACATGGGTTCGACCCTACCGGGACCCGCCACGGGCATCTGTGAGGTAGGTCACATCGGGGCAAGGTCTTCCCGAGGTCCCGCCCGGACATCCCCGCCGCCCGCCGGATGGGAGCGCGATACGTCTCCCGGGCCAGGCGCGCGAGGCGAGTCCGGGAGCGCGGGTCCTCGTCGTGTACCCTTCCCGGTCGGTGGTGGGGGCCTGGACGACGATGCGGCTCGCGCGGGATCCTCGGGCCCGCGCCCTGCTCCTCGTGCTCGTCCTCCTGCTCAGCGTCGGCCTCGCTTGGCACCTCGTGGGTCCGACGATGCACGAGGGGATGGGGGCGCTCGGACTCTGCCTGGCCGTCCTCGCGCTCACGCTTGCCTTCGGACCGGCGCCGACGACCGCGTGCGCGCCGCGCACCTCCATCGTGCCGATGCTTCCCGCCGCCGGCCCGGCCACGCACCGCCCGATGCCGGGCGGTCGGCATCCGCCCGATCTCGGCGACGTGCTTCGCCGTTGATCCCTCGCACGTCAAGGCGGTCCGACAGCCGACGTGAGGAGGGAGATCCACATGAGGAAGACGACCGCGTTCGCGACCGCCGTCGCGGTCGCGCTGTCGCTCGCCGCCCGCGGGGGCGGCGACGAGCCGTCCGCGGGGACCGCGGAGGAACCCCGGACCATCGAGATCACGGCCCGCGACGACCTGCGCTTCGAGCCGGGATCCGTCACCGTGCGGGCCGGGGAGACCGTTCGCTTCATCGTGACGAACGCGGGGCAGATCGTGCACGACTTCTTCGTGGGCACCGAGGACGAGCAGATGGAGCACGAGCGAGGGATGGCCGAGATGGGCGGGATGGGCCACGGCGACGCGGAGGCCCTCACCATCCAGCCCGGCGAGACGGCCGAGCTCACGATGACCTTGGAGGAGCCGGGAGCCCTCCTCTACGGCTGCCACCAGCCAGGGCACTACGTCGGCGGGATGGTCCACGGCGACGCGGAGGCCCTCACCATCCAGCCCGGCGAGACGGCCGAGCTCACGATGACCTTGGAGGAGCCGGGAGCCCTCCTCTACGGCTGCCACCAGCCAGGGCACTACGTCGGCGGGATGGTGGGCACGATCACCGTGAGCTAGCGGGCTCGACGCCCGATCCCCGCGACGCCGGCCGACCCGGCCCTCCGGCTCGGCGGGGCCGGGAGACGCTCGGCGACGGTCCCCCATGCCCTTGACGATGCCATACCCGGGGAGGGTATACTTGCGATACCTGAGGTATAGAGCCCAGCAGGAGTCCATGCCATGGCGGGGTACAGCATGAACAAGAAGGAGCTCCAGGATCGGCTCCGCAGGATCGAGGGCCAGGTCCGCGGGATCCAGCGCATGGTCGAGCAGGATCAGTACTGCATCGACATCCTGACCCAGGTCAACTCGGCCGTGGCCGCGCTGCGGGCCGTCGGGCTCGGGCTCCTCGACGACCACGTCCGGCACTGCGTGCGCGAGAGCATCGAGCAGGGCAACGCCGACGAGAAGGTCGAGGAGCTCCTCGCCGCCGTCGCCCGGTTCAGCGGGAGGTGAGGACGGTGGGTGAGCGCACCACGACCATCCAGGTCGCCGAGGGTCTGCGCGAGCGAGCCGAGGAGCGCGCGCGGGAGCTCCGGCTCGACGTGCTCGGCATGACCTGCGGCTCCTGCGCGGCGCGGGTGGAGCGGACCCTGAACCGTCTCCCCGGCGTCGAGGCGACCGTGAACTTCGCCACGGGGGAGGCCGTCGTCCGCCTCTCGGACGCCGCCCCGACGTTCGAGGAGCTCCGCAAGGCCGTGCAGGAGCGCGGCTACGACATCCGCGAGCACGTGGACGAGACCGAGGCCGCCGCGCGACGGGAGGAGCGCGCGTGGCTGCGCCGGCTCCTGGTCGCCTGGCCCCTCGGCCTCGCGACGATGGCCCTCGCGATGCTCCGGCCGGAGGAGGCGTGGGCGCGCTGGGCCGCGTTCGCGATGGCCACGCCGGTGCAGCTCTACGCCGGCTGGCCGTTCCTGAAGGGCGCCGCGATCCGCGCGCGGGCGCGCAGCGCCAACATGGACACCCTCATCGCCCTCGGTACGCTCGCTGCGTACCTGTACTCGGTCTGGGCGCACCTCACGAGCCTGGACGAGCTCGGGACCGGGGCCATGGTGCCCCACCTCTACTTCGAGAGCGCGGCCGTCATCATCGCCTTCATCGCCCTCGGGCGGTGGCTCGAGGCGCGGGCCAAGGGGCGGGCCTCGCAGGCCATCAAGCGGCTCCTGGAGATGGGCGCGAAGGAGGCCCGCGTGCTCCGGAACGGCAAGGAGCTGAAGGTGCCCGTCGACGCCGTGAAGCCCGGTTGGGTCCTCAAGGTGCTGCCGGGGGAGAAGATCCCGGTGGACGGGCGCGTCCTCGAGGGCACGGCGGCCGTGGACGAGTCCATGCTCACCGGCGAGTCCGTGCCGGTCGAGAAGGGGCCTGGGGACGAGGTCGCCGGGGCGACCGTCGACACGGACGGTGTGCTGATCATCGAGGCGACGCGCGTCGGGCAGGACACGGCGCTCGCGCAGATCGCGCGCCTGGTGGCCGAGGCGCAGGCCTCGAAGGCGCCGATCCAACGTCTCGCGGACAAGGTCTCCGGCGTGTTCGTCCCCATCGTGATGGGGATCGCCGTCGTGACGGGGGTCGTGTGGTACGCGCTCGAGGGGACCGTGGAGGGGGCGCTCGTCCCGGCGGTGGCGGTGCTCATCATCGCCTGCCCGTGCGCCCTCGGCCTGGCCACGCCGGCCGCACTCATGGTGGGGACCGGCCGCGGTGCCCAGTTGGGGATCCTGATCCGCGGGGCCGAGATCCTCGAGCGCTCGCGGAGCGTCGACACCGTGGTCTTCGACAAGACCGGCACGCTCACGGAGGGGCGGATGCGCCTCGTCGACGTGTTCGGGTGCGTGGAGACGCTCGAGCGCGCCGCGGCGGTGGAGGCCGGGAGCGATCACCCCATCGCCCGGGCGATCGTCGAGGGCGCGCGCGAGCGCGGGGTCGGGATCCCGGAGGCGAGCGACTTCCGGACCGTGGCCGGGCTCGGCGCTCGGGCCCGGGTGGGGGACGAGGAGGTCCTCGTCGGTCGGCGCTCGTTCCTCGAGGAGCACGGCCTGCGCGTCCCGCCCTCGATCGAGCTCGCCGCCGAGCGGTTCGAGGCCGAGGGCAAGACCGTCGTGTGGGCGGGGTGGGGCGGCGTGGTCGCCGGCGTGCTCGCGGTGGCCGACACGCTGAAGCCCGGCGCGGCGGAGGCGGTGTGGGCGCTCCACGAGATGGGGATCGAGGTCGTGATGCTGACCGGCGATAACCGGATCACCGGCGAGGCCATCGCGCGGCAGGTGGGGATCGACCGGGTCATCGCCGAGGTCCGTCCGGAGGGGAAGGTCGAGGAGATCCGACGGCTCCAGGCCGAGGGTCGCGTCGTCGCCATGGTGGGCGACGGGATCAACGACGGACCGGCGCTGGCCCAGGCCGACCTCGGGGTCGCCCTGGGGACGGGGACGGACGTCGCCATCGAGGCCTCGGACATCACGCTGATCCGCGGCGACCTGGCGGGCGTGGTGACGGCGATCCGGTTGGCCCGCAGGACGTTCCGGACGATCCAGGAGAACCTGGTCTGGGCCTTCGGCTACAACGTGGCGGCCATCCCGCTCGCGGCGGCGGGGCTGCTGAACCCCATCATCGCGGCCGCGGCGATGGCCGCGAGCTCGGTGTCGGTGCTGACGAACTCGCTGCGGCTGCGGCGCTTCCGTGCATGAGGGGGAGGAGCGACCCCGTCCGGATGATCCGGTGCAGGTAGCCTGAAGGGAAAGGACGGAAGGATGGCAGAGGTGGCAACGACCACGAACGTCGTCGAGGTGACGGACGAGAACTTCCAGCAGGTCGTCATCGAGGGCTCGAAGGAGCGCCCGGTGGTCGTCGATCTGTGGGCGGCCTGGTGCGGGCCGTGCCGGGTGATCGGCCCGATCCTCGAGAAGATCGCCGAGGAGCGCAAGGGCGCGTTCCTCCTGGCCAAGATCAACGTGGACACCGAGAGCGTCGGCCAGGCCCTGCTGCAGGCCGTGCGGTCCCAGGGCATCCCGACCGTGGTCGGGTTCCGGGACGGCAAGGCGGTGGACATGTTCATCGGCGCCTACCCCGAGCCCGCCGTGAACGAGTTCATCGACCGGCTGCTGCCGACCCCCGCGGACCTCGAGGCCAAGGCCGCGGCGGCCGAGGAGGCCGAGGGGGACCTGGACGACGCCGAGCGGAAGTACCGCGAGGCGCTCGAGGCCGACCCCAACAACCGGGCCGCGAGGCTCGGGCTCGGTCGGGTCCTCGCGCAGCGGGGTGCCCACGCCGAGGCCCGCGAGATCCTGATGCCGCTCCTGCCGGACGACGAGGCCGAGAAGGTCCTGGCCGAGATCGAGGTCGCGTCGTGGGCGGGGATCTCGGAGCCGGGGACGCTCGCCTCGGCCAAGCGGCTCGCCGCGCAGGGGCGGTGGCGCGAGGCCCTGGACGGGATGCTCGGGGCCCTGAAGGACGACCCCGACGCCCGCCGGGCGATGCTGGAGGTCTTCACCGTCCTCGGCGAGGACCACGAGCTGACCCGCGAGTACCGGCGGAAGCTGGCGAACGCGCTGTTCTGATGACCGACCTCCACGAGGCGATCCGCGCGTGGTGGGACCGGGACGCCGAGACCTACGACGACGCCCGGTCCCACGCCATCAGCGACCCGGTGGAGGCCGCGGCCTGGCGCCGGGCGCTCGGCGACGCCCTGCCGGAGCCGCCCGCCCGCGTGCTCGACGTGGGGGCCGGCACCGGGGCGCTCTCGCTGCTCGCGGCCGAGCTCGGCCACCGCGTGACGGCGCTCGATCTCTCCGAGCGCATGCTCGCCCTGGCTGCGCGGAAGGCGGCCGAGCGCGCGCTCGAGCTCGAGCTCGTCCACGGCCGGGCGGAGGAGCCACCGCCGGGGCCCTTCGACGCGGTCATGGAGCGGCACGTGCTCTGGACGCTGCCCGACCCCGAGGGGGCGCTCCGGGCCTGGCGCGAGGTGACGGCCCCCGGCGGGCGACTCGTGCTGTTCGAGGGGAGCTGGGGCGGCGACGGGCTGCTGCGCCGGGCCCGCTCGCTCGCCGCCGAGGGACTGCGCGGCCTCCTTCGGGTCCCCGACGAGCACCACGCGCCCTATCCGGAGGAGGTGCTCCCGCACCTCCCGCTCGCCCGCCGCTCGAGCCCCGAGCCGATGATCGAGGCCGTCTACCGGGCCGGCTGGCGCGGGGTCCGCCTGAAGCGTCTCCGAGACGTCGAGTGGGCGCAGATCCGGCACAGCGGGCCGGTACTCGGCTGGCTGGAGCACCACCCCAGGTACGCGATCGTCGCCGAGCGCTGACCGGATGGCACCACGATCGTGTCGCGATCGGTGTGCGCGTTGGCGGCGATGACAGCCTCCCGCAGCGAGCGGTCGCTCGCGGAGCACACCCGTCGTCGGTGTCCGCGGTCTTCGTCACGACCAGACGGTCCGCGCCGTGCGCCGGCTTGAGCGCCGCCGTGATCCAGACGGCGAGCGCGAGATCGAGAGCCCCGGCAGCCGACCGCCCGAGGCATCCTTTCACCCCACCTGCTGCGATCCAGGGATATGCCACCTTACGATGGACGAGCCGTTCCGGGGCGTCAGGGAGCTCGACGAGGAGCGGCAGGGAGCGGCGCCATGGGGGCCGGGGGGACGGCCGCCCGGCGCGTCGTATCGTTCCGCTCATGGACCTGCGTCGGTTCGTCGAGGAGGAGCGGGAGCGGTTCCGGGCGGAGCGGGAGCCCTCCTACCCGTTCCCTCCGGAGGAGTACCGCTCGCGGCTCGAGCGGCTGCGCGCCCGGATGGCGGCGGAGCGGCTCGACGTGCTGCTCGTGAGCTCCCCGGAGGCGATGTGCTGGCTGCACGGGTACCGCTCGCGTTGGTGGAAGATGCAGTCGCCGACGGTCTGGCCGCCGCTGCAGTGCACCGCGGTCCACCTGGAGCGCGACCCCTACGTCACCTTCGACACGGAGGAGCATCGGGAGCTCCTCCGCCTCACCTCCGTGAGCCAGGACCACCGCCTCTCGCGTGAGGAGGACCTCGACCACATGCTCCCGTTCATCGTCCGCGAGCTGGCGGCGCTGGGCTGGCTCCAGGGTGCGCGGGTCGGGATGGAGTTCTGGAGCCCGGTGCCGAACCGCGCGGTGAGCGAGGCCCTGCAGGCGGCGCTGGAGGCGGAGGGCGCGACGGTCGTGGACGCGAGCGCCGTGACCCGCGACGTACGTCGGATCAAGTCGCCGCTCGAGATCGCCAAGATCGAAGAGGCCGCCAGGATCTGCGAGATCGGTCTCGCGGCCCTCCGGGAGGTGTGCCGGCCGGGGGTCACGGAGCTCGAGGCGTGGGCGGAGATGATGCGGGCCATGGCGGCGGCGGGGGGCGAGCCCGCCGCGATCCACGAGTGCGTGGTGGTGGGGCCGGTCGAGCTCGGCCACGCGATCTCCTCGCGACGCGTGATCCGCCGTGGCGACCATCTGTTCGCCGACCCGTGCGGGGTCGTGGACCGGTACCACGCGAACATCGCGGCCACCATCTTCGTGGGAGAGCCGCCGCCCGAGGCGGTGCGGATCGCCGAGATCGAGGCCGGGGCGTTCGACGTCCTCTGCGCCGTGGCTCGCGACGGGGTGGAGGTCCGCACGGTGAACGCGGCCCTGCGCGAGTACTACCGGGAGAGCGGGCTGTGGGGCCTCCACGCGTGGACCGGCGGGTACGAGCTCGGGCTGTCCTTCCCCCCGGACTGGGTCGGCGAGTTCGTCTTCACCGTGGACGACGAGGACCCGGAGGGGTGCTTCCGGGCGGGGATGGTGACGAACTTCGAGTCGATCATCCACTACCCGATGATCGACACCGTGGTCTACGAGGCGACGGGGGCGCGGACCCTCGGCACGCGTCCACGGGGGCTCATCGTCGTGGACTGACGCGGTCCCGAAGTGCCACGGGAACCGTATCCTGACCCCGTCCCTGAGGAGGTGATGCGTGTGCGTGCCCTGCTCGACCGTACGGATCTCGCGATCCTCGAACGTCTGCAGGAAGACGGTCGGATGCCGTTCGCAGCCCTCGGCCGCGAGCTCGGACTGGCCGAAGCGACGGTCCGGCATCGGGTCAACCGGTTGCTCCGGAAGGGCCTCGTGCAGATCATCGCGGTCGCCGACCCCCTGAAGCTCGGGCTCCAGCTCGCGGAGGTGGGGATCCGGCTGCGGGGTCCGGTGCGGGAGGCGGTGCGGGCCTTGGAGCGGATCCCGGAGGTCGACTACATCGCGATCTGCACGGGGTCGTTCGACCTGCTGATCGAGGTGGTCTACACGGGGCCCGAGCACCTCCTGCGGGTGCTCTCCGAGGGGATCCGGCGCGCGCCCGGGGTGGACCAGGTGGAGGTCTTCACGATCCTGGAGGTGCCCAAGGACTCCTACCGGTACATGGCACTGGAGTCCGCCTCTGGTCTTACGGATCACACAGAAAACCGCGCATCAAGATGATGCGAAACGTTACGAAGCTGCCTTGCCCGCGCCGGGATCCGCGCGCTACGGTGCGCACATGTCGGAGACCCAACGATCGCTGTCGCTCGAGGCGCCCCTGATCCGCATCGAGCCGCCGGGTCCTCGCTCGGCCGAGCTGCTGGCGCGAGCCCGGTCCCGGCTCTGGGGCGAGCTCTCGTACGAGAGCATGCCGTTCGTCCTCGCCCGGAAGTGGGGTTCGGTCCTCGAGGACGTCGACGGCAACCGATACATCGACATGGTGACCGGCTGGGGCTCGACGAACGTCGGGGCGTGCCACCCCGACGTGGTGGAGCCGACCGTCGAGGCCCTCCGTTCGTACGGGGTCGAGATCACCGACTACGTGTGCTCGGAGCCGGCGGTGGCGCTCGCGGCGAAGCTCGCCGAGATCGCCCCGGGCCGCCTCTCGCGCGTGGTCCCGGAGATCTCCGGCACGGAGTCCGTGGAGACCGCCATCAAGTTCATGCGTGTTCGCACGGGGCGTCCCCTGATCCTCACCTTCCTCGGGCAGTACCACGGCGAGACCCAGGCGGCGCTGGCCGTGGGATCCCAGGAGCCGGAGGGGAGCCGCTACGTCCGGGAGTCGGTCGGCGGGTACATCCACGTCCCGTACCCGCACCCGTACCGGTGCCCCTTCCACCGCAACGCCGCGGAGTGCGACGGGGTCTGCGTCGTCGACTACGTCCGGGATCAGGTCCTGCGGTACCTCACGCCGCCCGACCGGA
>ML214193.1:4341-12488 GCA_004366195.1 Actinomycetota bacterium | reverse complement strand
GACTGTGTGTGTGTGGTGTATATGACTCGAGCAACGGGACGGAGGAGGTGGGCGATGGGGAAGCGAGTCCTGTTCGCGCTGTGCGCGGCGGCCGCAGCCGGCCGTGGCCCAGGAGACCACCACGACTACGGAGCTCGTCGTAGGGGCCCAGGCCAGGCTATCGCCGAACGACCGTCTCACGTGGGGCCCGGTCAACGTCGTCCAACGGACCTATGACGCCAATGGGACCCTGATCTCCGAGGAGGTGCCCGCCGACGTCGGCGGGGTCTCGACGCTCGCGAGCGGCAGCTACGCGTGCGAGGCCGACCGGTACCCGAAGAGCCTCAAGGTCTACGACCAGTGGTACGCGGAGAAGAACACGGCGGACGTCTACTTCCTCTACATGTTCCAACCGTACCTGTACAACGACGCGCGGAAGGTCGGCGATGCCTGGCAGGATCAGCTGGAGGTCTGCGGCGTGGGCGGGGCCGACATGAAACCCGACAGGGGCCGCCTGCTCCGCACGGGTCCGTCCGCCACCATCATGCGCAACGCCACGAAGATCATCGGCTGGAAGTGGGACGTCGGGGAGGACCTCGGGAACGTGACCGCCACGCTCGGCTTCAAGGTGGGGACCGAGAAGACCCCGGTGAGCGTGACCGGGTCGGTGGACATCGTCGTCTCCGACTCGCGGAACGAGGGTGCGCAGGGTTACGCGGAGGACGTGAACACCGTCTCGGACGACTGGCCGAACAACGCCGTGCACGCCTGGTGGGAGAGCGCCTGTTCCGCCTTGCCCTGGTGCGGGAGCCATGACTACGAGGGCGCCACGGTCCACGGGCTGTGGGAGTTCCGGAGCGGCCGGAGAGGGTACGAGGACCTGTACGCGGAGGCGTACGCGCGGTGGCACTGAGAGGGCTCGCAGGGGCCGCGCTCGCGGTCTGCCTCGCCGTCGTGGCGTGTACGCCCTCGGCGGAGCCCCGGACCCGTTCCTTCGATGAGCCACGGTGCCTGAGCGGGGCGGGGATCCCCGAAGGCAAGACCGGGGTGATCTACGCCGCGGCCGGTGAGGACCCCTACAACGCCGAGCTGTACGAGATCGAGCTCGGTCGTCGGATCTGCATGCGGCAGCTGACGGAGGGGGCGAGGATCTCCGAGGTCACGGCCGGCGACGGCATGCTGATCGTCTCGAACGCCCGGGGCATCATCGGCGACCGCATCGAGCTCTTCCGCGACGGACGGTTCCAGCCGGTCCCCCAGATCGGCCGCCCGTACGCGTTCGGTCCCGCGCTGAGCCCCGACGGTCACACCCTCGCCCTCATCGCCGCGCACGGACCCGGGAATCGGGTGAAGGCGATCGTCGTCATCTCGCTCTCGGACGGGCACCGCACACGCCTGTTCGCTTCGCGCTCGTCCCGGGAGCTTCCGGGCGGAATCGCGTGGGGTCCCGCAGGGGAACTCGCCTTCCCGTACGGCGACAGAAGGCAGCAGCACCTCGTCATCGTGCCGCTCCCCGGGGACCCGCCCAAGCTCATCTCCGATCAGGACGTGTGGGCGCCGACCATCCGTTGGCACCCCGGTGACCTGATCGCCCTCGGGGCGCCGATCGCCTTCCGAGAGGGACGTACCCTCCTCCTCACGCCCGATGGCGGGGAGGTCGCCCTGATCGAGGGATGGTCCCCCGTGGGCTGGTCGCCTAGCGGAGGACTGCTGCTCCTCCAGCGGCGGGACGGGACGCTCGGGTTCGCGACCGGACCGCGGTGGCGGCCACGGATCCTCGGACCTTCCCCCGTGGGGCCCATCTACAGCGCCTCCGGGTGGCTAGAGGGACCGATCCCCGGGGTGGTGCCCCAGCGGACCGAGGCTCCCCCCACCGGATCACCCTGACGTCGGCGATCCGGCGCACCGCACGGGCGAGCCTCGCGTCGCTGGTGACGAGCGGCGCCTCGAGGGCGCGGGCGAGGACCACGCGCACATATCACCTCACGCGTGGCGCATGCACGACCGCTCAGTTCTGCGAGGGGTCCACCGGCATCGTGCGGAGGATGGCGAAGTCCCGGCCCTTGCGACGGAGGACCCGGTCCCAGAGGCGCTCCGGCTCGTCGCAGAAGACGTCCTCGGGGAGGGCGGGCTCCACGATCCAGGAACCCTGCTCCAGCTCGGCCTCCAGCTGGCCGGGGCCCCACCCGGAGTACCCGGAGAAGACACGGGCGCGCCGGATCCCGCCCACCTCCTCGGGGCCGACCTCCTCCGGCAGGAATCCGATGGAGTCGAGGGCCAGGATCTCCACCCGGGAGGGGTCCTCGAACTCGGCGAGGACCACGGCCGCCTCCGGCTGGACGGGCCCGCCGATGAACAGGGGCTCTCCGACGGGCACGAGGTCCGCGAGGGCCGGCACGGCCTCGGCCACCGTCACCTCCGTCGGGCGGTTGAGGACGACCCCCGCGGCCCCCCGCTCGTCGTGGTGGCCGATCAACACGATGGTCTTCCGGAAGTTCGGGTCCCACAGGCTCGCGGCCGACAGGAGCAGGTGTCCCCGCAGGCTCTCCACGGCCCCATGATGGCAAGGGCGCGGCCGTCCGCCACACCCGGAGGCCCCGCCGTCCTCAGGACCGGGGGATCTCCTTCGTCGGGTCGAGGAAGGGCAGCGAGGCCGTGACCGCGGGGACCGGCCCGTCGGGCGAGAGCAGCTCGAGCTCGTTCCCCGGCTCGGCGAGCCCGATCGGCACCCACGCGTACCCGATGTTGCGCCGGAGCCGGAAGGAGTACGAGGCGCTGGTGAGCTTCCCGACGGTCTCCCCGTCCCGGCGCACCGGCCAGAAGTCCTCCAGCCAGAGCCGGAACGGCTCGCCGCCGATCTCGACCCCGACGAGCTTGCGGTCCACCCCTCGCTCCGCGACCCGCTCGAGGGCCGGCCGACCGATGAAGTCTGCCGAGAACTCGACCAGCCGCTCCATGCCGGTCACGTGGAACGGCGTGTCCTCGATCGTCATGTCGTTGCCGTAGTTGAAGATCCCGGCCTCGATCCGCCGCTGGTCGGAGGGGGCGATGGGGCGGATCCGGTATGGGCGGCCCGCCTCCATCACGCGGTCCCAGAGCTCGAGCCCTCGGGACGAGTCGCAGAGGTAGATCTCGAAGCCGACCTCCCCGCTCCACCCGGTGCGCGAGACCACGACGGGGATGCCGTCGAGGTCGCCCTCCCAGCACCGGTAGTAGCGGAGAGAGGCGACCTCCTCGCCGAACAGGTCCCGGATCACGTACTTGCTCTTCGGGCCCTGCACCTGCAGGGGGCTCACGTCCGGCTCCCGGATCTCCACGTCGAGCCCGGCGAAGGCCTGCACCCCGAGGCAGTAGAGCAGCGCGTCGGAGTCGGCGAGGGACAGCCAGAAGCGGTCCTCCGCGAGCCGGAGGAGGATCGGATCGTTCACGATCCCCCCGTGGGGCGCGATGATCGGCGCGTACTTGCACTGCATCACCTCGCAGCGCGAGAGGTCGCGGCAGGTGAGCAGCTGCGTGAACCGGGCGGCGTCGGGCCCCGTGATCTCCACCTGGCGCTCCACGGCGACGTCCCACAGCGTGACGTGCTCGAGGAGGTGCCGGTACTCGACCTCGTCGTCGTCGTAGAGGGTCGGGATCAGCATGTGGTTGTAGACGTCCCAGCTCGTGCACCCGGCCTCCACCGTGCGCTCCCAGTACGGCGACTTCCGGTACCAGGACGCCACGTAGAACGTGAACGAGAAGGGCTGCCTCATCGCCTCCCCTTCCGCCGCTTGCGGTCCCGGAGGATCTCCCGCACGCAGTTGTAGGCGGGGATGCCGGTGACCCCGCCGCCGGCGTGGGTCGCGCTCGAGCACTGGTACAGGCCCTCGATCGGCGTGCGGTAGTCGGCGTAGCCGGGAGCGGGCCGCATGTGGAAGAGCTGATCGGCCGAGAGCTCGCCGTGGAAGATGTTGCCGCCGATCAGCCCCCACTCGTGCTCCATCTCGTAGGGGCCGATCACCTGTCGCGCGAGGATCGACTCCCGGAACCCCGGGGCCACCTCCTCGTAGGCGTCGATCACGCGGTCGGCGTAGGCCTCGAGCTCCTCCCGCGGCTGCTCCTCGGCCCAGGTGTGCGGCACCCACTGCGTGAACAGCGACATCACGTGGGCACCCTCCGGTGCGAGGGAGGGGTCGAGCACCGTGGGAATCACCCCGTCGCTGAAGGGCCGCGAGGCCGGCCGGCCGTGGCGGGCCTCCTCGAAGGAGGTCTCCAGCTGCTCGATGGAGGGCGCGATCTCGAAGCCGCCGCTGAAGTCGGTCCAGTCCGGCAGCTCGGCGAGGCGCGGCAGCCGCGAGAGCGCGAGGTTGATCTTCACCACCCCCGATCGGCTCGACCAGCGCTCGATGTCGCGCACGAAGTCCTCGGGCAGCTCGGAGCGGTCGAGCTGACGGAGGAACGTGATCTGGGGGTGGCAGGCCGAGACGACGATCGGGGCCCGGAGCTCCTCACCGCCCGCGAGCACCACGCCCTGCGCCCGACCGCCGCGGACCAGGATCCGCTCGACCGGCGCGCCGGTGCGGATCTCTGCGCCGAAGGAGCGCGCGGACGCCTCGAGGGCCGCCGCCACCGCGCCCATGCCTCCCTCCGGCACGCCCCAGGATCCGAGCGTCCCGTCGCCGACGTCGCCGATCGAGTGGTGCGCCATGACGTACGCGGTCCCCGGCTCCCGCGGGCCGGCCCACGTGCCGATCAGCCCGTTGATGCACATCGCCGCCTTGACCTCCTCGGAGACGAAGAACCGGTCGAGGAGGTCGGCGATGGACATCGTGAACAGCCGGGTCACCTCGCCCACGCCTCGGACGTCGAGCCCGCGCATCCGCCAGGCGAGCCGCAGCTGCTCCAGGAGGTCCCGGGGGCGGCGCGAGCCGAGGCGCGGCGGGGTGGTCATCAGCAGCGGGCCCAGCACGGCGGCGAGCCTGCCGACCCACGCCTCCCACCGCTCGAGCGCCTCCGCGTCGTGCTTGCTGATCGCGGCGAAGGCCTCGTAGTTCCGCTTGGGATCGTCGTATTCGATCAGGATCCGGCCGCCGGGGAGCGGCACCACGTACGGCCCCACCGGATGGACCCGGTACCCGTGGCGCTCGAGCCGCAGGTCCCGGATGATCGTGCCCGGCATCAGGCTCATGACGTAGGAGAGCGTCGTGACCTTGAAGCCCGGGAGGTCCGGCCAGGGCTCCATCGTGTCCGCCGCGCCCCCGGTCTTGTGCCGGGCCTCGCAGACGACCACCCGCGCCCCGGCCCTCGCGAGGTAGGCGGCGGCCACCAGCCCGTTGTGACCACCGCCGACGACGATCGCGTGGTACGCCTCGGTCATCCTCGAACCCCCTTCGGGACGGGTCCCCTTGCCCGATCGAACCACGAACCTGAACCCCCGTTCAAATCCGATCGCCTCCCGACGCCCTCACTCGATCCGAGACTCCCAGGTGGTGTACACGCGCTGCCCCCCGATCAGCGGGCCGAGCGCGATCCCTGCCTGGACCCCGACCGTGACGAGACTGTTGGCCCAGGCGACGTCCTCCTCCCCCTCCACGAGGTTCGGGATCGCCGCGCGGGAGGCCGAGAAGAACGGGAGCTCGGCGACGGCCGACCCGAAGGCAAGGGCGATCAGAACCGCGGGCCCGTCCACGAGCGCCATGAGCACGAAGAACGAGGCGGCGACGGCCCCCGACCAGATCATCACCCGTCGCCGGTCGAACCGGTCCCCGAGGGCGCCGGCGAACGGGCCGAGGACCCCCGCCAAACCGAACGTGAGCAGCAACGAGAGCGCCTGCATCCCGGGCGAGTGCGTGCGGTCCCACACCGTGCAGTTGAGCGCGGTGTACGCGGCCGCGCCCCCGGCCACGGAGATCAGGCGGCCAGCGCGAGACGCCGGACGGCGGTCCTCGGCGCATCCGATGTCCGTGGCCACATACCACGATCCCCCGCGCGGGACCCGGCGACGTGCGGTGGCCGTCCGGCCCGTCCCTGCCCGCCGAGCCTACCAGGCTTGAAAGGGGCCTCCGGTGGCCCCATAAGGATGGATGGAGCACCCGGGGAACGGGGCTCTGGGTCTGACGAGGAAAGGAGGTGAGGTGCGATGCTGATGACGCGGACGTGGGACATCGACGAGATGTTCCGCCGCTTCGAGCGCGACTTCACCGACCTCCTCGGCCGGACCTTCGGGGCCTGGTTCCCGGCGGAGGACCGGGTGGTCCCGCCCGTCGAGGTCCTGCGCACCGAGGGTGAGCTCCTGATCCGGGCCGAGCTGCCGGGCGTCGACCCGGAGAAGGTCGAGCTCACCGTGGAGGGCAACGAGCTCACGATCCGGGCCGAGCGCAAGCTCGAGGCCCCGGAGGGCGCGGAGTACCTGCGCCGTGAGCTCTCGCACGGGACCTTCGAGCGGACCGTGATCCTCCCCGAGGGCACCGACACCGAGAAGATCTCCGCCCGGTACGAGGGCGGCATCCTCGAGATCCGGGCGCCCTACCAGGGCTCGAAGGCCGTGAGGATCCCGGTGGAGATCGGCTCGGGCGAGCGGAAGGCCCTGACGGCGGCGGCCTGAGCGTGAGCTCGGCCGTGCCCGGGGGCGCGCCCCGGCGGCAGGGAGGTGGTCCCCAGCGGACCGAGGGCGCCGCCGCCGGGGTCGTTCCGTAGCCCGGTGCCCTCAGCCCTCCGGGGCGCCCCCGTCCCCCTCCGTGGGGCGCCCCAGCCGCTCCCGGGCGCGTCCTCGGACGACGCGCCCGGAGCTTCCCGAGCCCCGAGGGCCGCGCGCAGCTTGGCGAGCGCGCGGCCCTCCATCTGCGCCACCCGTTGGGGGGTGAGCCCGAGCTCCTCACCCACCTCCCGCAGGGTCCGGGGGTCGCGACCCCCGAGCCCGTACCGCGCCTCCAGCACCCATCGCTCCCGCGGCGTGAGGACGCGCTCGGCCGTCTGCAGCAGGCGCTCCACCTCCGCCTCGACCAGCACCTCCTCCAGGGCCTCCTCGGCGCGCCGGTCGGCGAGCAGCTCGCCGAGGGCCTCCTCGCGGTCGGCAGCCACCGGCGCGTCGAGGCTCGCGGGGGTGCCGAGGAGCGGGAGCAGTCGCTCGGCCTCCTCCGGGTCGACCCCGGCGGCGCGGGCGAGCTCCTCGATCCCGGCGCGCGGGTCGGCGAGACGCGCCCGCCCCAGCCGGCGGAGCGCCTTCCACTGCCGGTCCGGCAGGTGCACGCCGACCCGCGCGTCGCGCACGGCCCGGGCGATCGCGTGCCGCACCCACCAGGCCGCGTACGCCGAGAAGGGCGTGCCGAGCCGCCAGTCGAAACGCTCGGCCGCCCGCAGGAGCCCGAGCACCCCTTCCTGGAACAGGTCGGCGAGGGGAACGCCGGACCAGCGGTACCGCTTGGCGAGGGCCACGACCAGGCGCAGGTTCCCGGCGACGAGCGCCGCCTTCGCCTCCGCGCCGGCCCGCACGGCCTCCTCGAGCCGGGGGCGCTCCTCCTCCGGGACGTCACCCGCCTCGAGACGGCGTCGGGCGTCCTCACCCTCGGCGATCCGGCGCGCCAGCTCGAGCTCGCGCTCGGGCTCGAGCGGGGGGCGCTCCCCGACCTCGAGGAGCCGCTCGGTCGCCATCCCCGCCTACCCGGGCAGCTGGATGAAGCGGACCGCCTCGGCGCCGATGACCCGCTCGATCTCGGCGATCACCTCGGGTGGCACCGGACTGTCGAGGACGAGCCCCATGAGCGCGGTGCCCCCGCGGGTCCGCCGGCCCACGTCCATGGTGGCGATGTTGATGTCGTGGTTGCCGAGGGCCGTGCCGACGGCCCCGATCACCCCGGGGCGGTCCTCGTAGAAGAAGAAGAGCATGTACGGGGAGGGCTCCATCTCGATGTCGTAGCCGTTGACCTCGACGATGCGCTCGCGCTCGCGCTTGCCGACGAGGGTGCCGGAGACCGAGACCGGCCCGTCGTCGGTCTCGGCCCGTACCGAGACCAGGTTCACGTAGTCGGTGGAGACCGAGGAGCGCATCTCGCTGATCGCGAGCCCCCGCTCGCGGGCGATGATCGGCGCGTTCACCAGCGAGACCGGCTCGTGCACCACGCCGGCCAGCACGCCCTTGATCACCGCGAGCGTGAGCACCCGCGTGTCCACCTCCCCGATGCGGCCGAGGT
>ML214193.1:0-4309 GCA_004366195.1 Actinomycetota bacterium | reverse complement strand
CCATCCCGGGCACGATCCGGCCGAGCTTGTCGCAGAGGGGCAGGAACGGCCGGGCGATCTCGGGAACCTCGGCGCCGGCGGACACGTTCACCGCGTAGGGCACGAACTCGCCGCGGAGCGCGAGGCGCACCATCTCCGCCACCGTCACACCGGCCTTGTCCTGGGCCTCCGCCGTCGAGGCGCCGAGGTGCGGGGTCACGACCACGTTGTCCAGGCGGAACAGGGGGGAGTCGGTGATCGGCTCCTCGGCGAACACGTCGAGCGCCGCCCCGGCCAGCCGCCCGTCCTCGAGCGCCTTGACGAGCGCGGCCTCGTCCACGATCCCCCCGCGCGCCGTGTTGATCAGCCGCGCGCCCGGCTTGACCATCGAGAGCTCGTGCTCGCCGATCAGGCCCTCGGTCTCCGGCGTGCGCGGGAGGTGGATGGTGATGAAGTCCGACTGCACGAGCAGGGCCTCGAGGGTCGGCATCAGCTCGACCCCCATCTCCTTCGCGCGCTCGCGTGGGACGTACGGGTCGTAGGCGATCACACGCATCCCGAACGCGGCCGCCCGCTGCGCGACGAGGCTGCCGACCCGGCCGATCCCGATCACGCCGAGGGTCTTGCCCTGCAGCTCGACCCCCTGGAACGCCGAGCGCTCCCACCGCCCCTGCCGGAGCGCGGCGTCGGCCTGGGGGATGTTGCGGGCCTGCGCGAGCATGAGGGCCATCGTGTGCTCGGCCGCCGAGACGATGTTCGACTGGGGGGCGTTCACCACGATGATCCCCTTGCGCGTCGCCGCCTCGACGTCCACGTTGTCGAGGCCGATCCCGGCGCGGGCGATCACCTTCAGGTTCTCCGCCGCCTCGATCACCTCGGCCGTCACGCGCGTCTGCGAGCGCACGATGAGCGCGTCGTACGGCGCGATGGCCTCCGCGAGCCCGCCCGAGGCGAGCTCCGGCCGCACGTCGACCTCGAAGTCCCGGCGGAGCAGCTCCAGCCCCGCCTCGGAGAGCTTCTCGGTGACGAGGACCTTCACCCCTCGACGTCCTCCTGGAACACGCCCTCGGCGGCGGCCACGGCCGCGCCGCGCTTCACCGGGTACCCCAGGCGCTCCAAGGTCATCTCCAGCGCCGCGAGGCCGCGGATGATGTCGAGCTCGCTGTAGTAGCCGAGGTGCCCGATGCGGAAGACCGTGCCCTTCAGCGGTCCCTGCCCCGGGGCGAGCACGCAGCCGAAGTCGGCGCGGATGCGGTCGGAGATGGTGTCCGCGTCGATCCCATCCGGCGCGCGCACCGCGGTCACCGTCCAGTTGTCCTCCAGGCCCTCCCCGAACAGATCGAGGCCGAGGGCCTTCCCCCCCTCCTTCACCGCCCGCGAGAGCCGACGGTGCCGGGCGAGGGCCGCCTCGGGACCGTCCTGGAAGTAGAGCTCGAGCGCGGCCCGCAGCCCCTGCATCACGCTGATCGCCGGGGTCCATGGGTTCTCCGGGTCCTTCAGGGCCGCGTACCGGCGGTAGATGGACCAGTCGAAGTAGTACCGCGGGAGGCTCGCCGTCTCGTGGGCGCGCCACGCCCGCTCGCTCACGGCGACGAAGGCGATGCCGGGGCTCGCCGACAGCGCCTTCTGCGAGCCGCCGACGGCGACGTCGATGCCCCAGGCGTCGAACTCGAAGGGCACGGCCCCGAGGCTCGAGACCACGTCCACGATGACGAGCGCGCCGTGGTGGTTGGCCACCTCCGCCAGCTCGCGCACCGGTTGGATCACCCCGGTCGAGGTCTCCGAGTGCGTGAGCAGCACCGCCTTCACCGGATGCTCGGCGAGGGCCGCGTCGACGTCCTCGGGTCGGACCCTGCGACCCCACTCGTACTCGATCGAGCGCACGAGCAGCCCGTGGGCCTCGGCGAGCTGCTTCCAGCGCTCGGCGAAGAATCCGGCGAGGGGCACGAAGACCTCCTCGCCCGGGGAGAAGACGTTCTGGATCGCGGACTCCAGGCCGCCCGTGCCCGAGGCGGTCATGAGCAGCACGTCCTGCGTGGTGCCGTAGAGGACCTTGAGCCGCTCGGCGACCTCCGTCATCAGGTTCCCGAAGCCCGGCCCGCGGTGGTACACGAGGGGGCTGCCTTGGGCGAGGTACACCTCGGGCGGGATCGGGGTCGGACCGGGTGCCAGGATGATCTCGGGTCGTTCCATCGGGTGCTCCTCGGGTCGAACGCGCTCGGAGGCGACCGTGCGGTCAGGGTATCACCGGCCGGATCGCGTCCCGGGGGTCAGACCCGGAGCGCGTGGAGCACGTCCTCGGTGCGCTCGCGGCGTGCGACCTCGGCCGGCGGCGGCTCCGGGGTCCGGCGGCGCAGGAGGCGCTCGAGGAGCGACGGGCGGCCCGCCCGCAGGGCCACCGCGCGGGCCAGGCGCTGTTCGTGCGCGATCAGCCGGTCGCGCTGCTGCTCCAGATCGCAGGAGGCGTGGGTGATGTTGGGCGGGATCATCCCGCACCCTCCGGCGGGCGGAGGGTGCGGAGGTCCACAGCGGGGTCGGCGAGGAGCGCGGGGTCCGGCCGCGCCTGCGCCCGGATCAGCGGCAGCGAGCGGCGGGCGTCGAGCTTGCGATCGAGCGTCACCGTGCACCGCAGGACCCCGTCCTTGAGCAGGAACGCGGCGAAGCTGCGCTCCTCCAGGCTCCCGCGCACCACCATCCGGTCCCACTCGGTCGCGAAGCCGGCCACCTGGAGCTGCGAGTCGTACTGATCCGACCAGAACCAGTGGGGGTCGTCGAAGACCTCGCCCGCGCCGAGGAGGTTGCGAGCGGCCGTCTCCCCCATCTTGATGGCGTTGTCGTAGTGCTCGACCCGGATCCGCCCGAAGATCGGATGGTCGTGGTCGGCGACGTCGCCCGCGGCGTAGACGCCCTCGGACTCGGCCGCGAGATCCGGGCCGACCGGCACCGCGCCGCGTTCGTCGGCCACGCCGACCGGCGCATCGGGCTTCGTACCGACGCCGACGACGATGAGGTCGCCCTCCAGGCGTCGACCGCCCTCGGTCACCACCGCCTCGGCGCGACCCGAGCCCTCGAAGCTCGCCACGCCCTCGCCGAGGACGAAGCGCACCCCGTGGTCCCGGTGCATGGCCTCGACCACGCGTCCGAGCTCGGGGCCGAGCACGCGGTACAGGGGCGTGGGGAAAACCTCGACCACGGTCACGTCCAGGCCCAGCCGCCGGAAGGAGGCGGCGACCTCGCACCCGATGAACCCCGCCCCGACGATGACGGCCGAGGTGGCCGATCCGGCGGCCTCGCGGAGGCGGTCGGCGTCCGCCAGCGTCCGCAGGTCGAACAGGCCGGGGAGATCGGCCCCCGGGACCTCGAGCCGTCGGTTCCGGACCCCGGTCGCCACGAGCAGGCGGCCGTAGGGCACGCGTTCGCCGTCCTCCAGGAGGACGACGCGATCCCCTGGCACCACCTGGGCCGCCCGCGCCCCGAGGCGGAGGTCCACCCCCTGCTCCTCGTACCAGCTCGGTGGGCGGACCCACTGAGGCTCCGTCGTCTCGCCTCGCAGGTACTCCTTGGAGAGGGGCGGCCGCTCGTACGGGTGCACCGGCTCTTCGGCCAGGAGCGTGATCCGACCGTCGAAGCCCTGCGCCCGGAGGGTGGAGATCGCCGAGGCCCCGGCCAGTCCCCCACCGACGACGAGGACGTCCACGCCTAGTCGGTGTCCCGGGCCCGGATGCGGATCTCCCCGTCGGCCTCGACGACCTCGAACACGTCCACCGGCTCGGCCGGGGGACCGGCGACGACCTCGCCGGTGATGACGTCGAAGCGCCCGCCGTGGCAGGGGCACTCGACGACCGTCCCGTCGAGCTCCCCCTCGGACAGGGAGCAGCCGTGGTGCGTGCACGTGTCGTCGAACGCCTGGAGGTCGCCGCCCACGTTCGCGACGGCCACGGTCCGGTTCCCGACCGTGTACGAACGCAGCTCGCCCTCGGGAACGTCGCCCGCGTCCGCGACCCTGACCCAGTCCGACATCCGTTCCCCTCCTGGGCTCGCGTGGACCGCGGGACAGGGTATCGCGGGTCGGCGCGAACGGCCGTCGCACCGAGACGCACCCCGCGGCGGCCGCGCTCAGCCGCGCAGGCGGGTGGCGAGGTCCGGCGCGAGGTACCCGACGCCCGTCACGAGGTACAACCCCCCGAGTACCAGGAAGGCCTCACGGAAGCCGAGCTCCGTCATGGACGGGATGAGGGCACCGGCCACCCACGCGAGCTGGAACACCACCTCGTAGCGGACGAAGACCCGGCCGTGCGCCCCCGTGGGCGCCGCACGCTGCATCAGCGCG
>SIRV01000183.1 GCA_004366195.1 Actinomycetota bacterium | reverse complement strand
CCCAGACGGCGCCACCGACCGCCTGCTGCTCCGCGTATGGACGACCGACCCCTCGATCCCCCTCTACCAAGCCTCGGGGGACGTGGGCGGCCAGATCCACGTGCGTAGCTAGCCCAGCGACCCCGCGAGGGACTCGAGCGCGGCGTCGAGGAGCCCCGTCGCCTCCTCGGCGATCGGCCGCAGGTCGGGGTGGTCGGCGAGCTCGGCGATCACCCCGGGGTCGAGGGCCGAGACGACCGTGCGGCCGTCGTGCTCGCGCACGACCACGTTGCAGGGCAGGAGCAGGCCGACGTCGGGCTCGAGCTCGAGGGCGCGGTGCGCGAGGCGCGGGTTGCACGCGCCGAGGATCACGTAGGGGGCGACCTCGGCCCCGATCTTCTCCTTCAGGGTGGCCCGCACGTCGATCTCGGTGAGCACGCCGAAGCCCTGGGCCTTGAGGGCCTCCTTGACCTTCGGGATCACCGCGTCCACCGGCTCGTCGAGCAGCACCGTCCGTCCGTAGCCCATCTCGCACCTCCCGTCGGGAACCTCTGCACCCGACGGTACCGCGACCTCGGTGCGAGCGACCGGCGCTACGCTTCCCCCATGAGCAAGCTCCGATCAGGGGACCGGGCGCCCGACTTCCGGCTGCTCGACCAGGCCGGGCGACCGCACGCGCTCTCCGACCACCGGGGGCGGAAGGTGCTGGTGTACTTCTACCCCAAGGCCGACACGCCGGGGTGCACGACCCAGTCCTGCGCGGTGCGGGACGCCCGAGAGGACCTCGCCGCCCTCGGCGTGGACGTGCTCGGCATCAGCCCCGACGAGCCCGAGGCGCAGGCCGCCTTCGACCGGAAGTACGGGCTCGGGTTCCCGCTCCTCTCGGACCCGGACCACGCGGTGGCCGAGGCCTGGGGCGTCTGGGGCGAGCGCTCGCTCTACGGGAAGACGTTCATGGGCATCGTCCGCTCGGCGTTCCTCGTGGACGAAGAGGGGCGGATCTCGCACGCCTGGTACAAGGTCGCGCCGGGCGACACCGTGCCGAAGGCCCGGGCGGCCCTCGGCTCCTCGTAGGGCACCTCTCCGGGGATCGCGCGAGGAACTTCCTCCGAGGAACTTCCAGGAGTGTGCGCCACATCACGGACGTCCGAACGCGTGTTCGGTACGGTTCGGGGTATGGGCACGCTGCGATCGGCGTTGGAGGAGCTCCGGGGGGAGGACCTCGCCTCCCTCGGTGACGCCGAGCTCGTGGCCGACCTCGACGAACTCGAGCGGACCTCCCGGATGATCGAGGCCGAACGGTCGCGGCGCCTTGCCGAACTCGAGCAGCGGGGCGCGCGGGACGGATGCCTCTCCCTCACGGCCTGGCTCATTGCCCGCACCGGGTGCCGGCCTCGGCCGCGGCCGGGCGGGCGGTGATGGACGCGGATGCGCGGACCCGCTCGGCGCCGGATCAGCGGACCCCTGCGCAGCGGCGAGCTGACGCGCTCGGCGAGATCTGTCGGGCGTGGCTAGAGCGGGCCGACCGGCCGGTGGTGGCCGGTGAGCGCCCGCACGTCGTCGTCACGGTGGACCTCGACGCCCTGCGGGGCCTGGCCGGAACGGCCGAGCTCGAGGACGCCGGACCGATCACGCCCGAGGCCGCGAGACGCTTGGCGTGCGACTCGCGGGTGAGCCGGGTCATCACCGGACCGGGCTCCTGGCCGTTCGAGGTCTGGCGCTCGACCCGGGTCGTCCCGCTCGCCCTCCGGCGGGCGCTCGGGGTGCGCGACCGCGGCTGCCGGTTCCCCGGGTGCGGTCGGTCGCCGGGATGGCGCGACGCTCACCACGTCCGGCACTGGGCGGACGGCGGGGAGACGGGGCTCGGCAACCTCCTGCTGCTGTGCCGGCCGCACCACCGGCTGATCCACCGCGGGTACCGGGTGGAGATGGTGAACGGGACCCCGGTGTTCAGCAGGCCGGACGGGACCCCGCTCCTCGACCGCGGACCGCCGTAGACCGGTCCACTCGAGGCCGAGAGGAGCCCGTCACGTCGGCCTTGCGCCAGGCGCGCGTGGATCGCCGAGGAATCTGCGAAACGGTAGCGTAGAGACCCACGGAACGGTAGCGTAGATGTTCACGAAACGGTAGCATATGTAACTGCGAAATGGTAGTCTTCGCTTGTGCCTGCACAGACGGCGACCTACCGGCCACGCGTGGTGGACGGCGAGCTCGACATCTTGCTCGCAGAGTTACCGGCCATCCTGATCGAGGGCGCCCGGGCCATCGGGAAAACCACCACAGCCGCCCGTCGGGCGGCCACGACCTTCCGCCTCGACGAGCCGGGTCCGCGGGCCGTGCTGGAGGCCGACCCGGGCGTGCTGACGGCGGCGGCGGGGCCCGTCCTCATCGACGAATGGCAGTTCGTCCCGGCGGTCTGGGATCGGGTCCGCCGGGAGGTCGATGAGGGGGCGCCGCCGGGGCGGTACCTACTCACGGGGTCGGTGTTGCCCGAGCGGCCCCCAACGCACACCGGGGCGGCGCGGATGGTCTCGCTCCGGATGCGGCCCCTCTCGCTCGCGGAGCGCCTGGATGCGCCCCCTACCGTGAGCCTCGCTCGGCTCCTCACCGGAGAGCGACCCCCTGTCGTCGGCACGACGGCGCTCACGCTCGCCGGATACACAGACGAGATCCTGCGCTCCGGCTTCCCCGGCCTGCGGCACCTCTCCGAGCGGGCCCTGCGCGCCCAGCTCGATGGGTACCTCGAGCGCGTGGTGGACCGCGACGTCGAAGAGCTCGGGGAGCCGGTGCGGAACCCGGCCGCCCTCCGGCGGTGGATGCGCGCCTACGCTGCCGCGACGGGCACGACCGCCTCCCTGGAGACGATCCGCGCGGCGGCCACGGCGGGTGATGGGCGCGCCCCGGCCAAGACCACGGTCCTTACCTACCGCGACGTGCTGGAGCGGCTGTTCATCCTGGACCCGGTGCCCGCGTGGGCACCCTCCCGCCGCCCCATCGCGCGGCTGTCGCACCCGCCGAAGCATCATCTGGTCGACCCGGCCCTCGCCGCCCGCCTGGTCGGTGCCACGCGCGAGTCCCTCCTCCGGGGCGGGTCGCCGGGCCCGCCCGTCCCCCGCGACGGCCCTCTGCTCGGCTCGCTCTTCGAGTCCCTGGTCACCCTCTCCGTGCGCGTCTACGCGCAGGCGGCCGAGGCCGCCGTGAAGCATCTCCGCACCCATCGGGGCGAGCACGAGGTGGACCTCATCCTGGAGCGGGACGACGGGAGGATCGTCGCGCTCGAGGTGAAGCTCGGTCAGGCGCCCGACGAGCGAGCCATCCGCCAGCTCCGCTGGCTCGCGGGCAAGATGGGGGACGACCTCCTCGACGCGATCGTCGTGACCACGGGCTCACACGCCTACCGCCGTCCCGACGGGATCGCGGTGGTGCCGGCCGCCCTCCTCGGGCCCTGAGTCGAACGGGACCCCGGGTCTCCTGCCCTGTTGGCTCGCCGTTCAGGCAAGGCGGAGCGCGCTCGACCCGCCGGAGCGGCGATGGCGGGTCGGGCTCCGCTCGTGCGAGGCTCTCGGCCTCCATGCCCAGGAAGGATCGTCTGCACCGCAGCGAGCTCGCCGTCCCGGCGACGAACGAGCGAGCCGTGGCGAAGGCCCCGACGCTCGGGGCCGACGTGGTCTTCCTCGACCTCGAGGACGCCGTGGCGCCGGAGGAGAAGGACCGAGCGCGGGAGCTCGCGATCTCGGCCCTCCTCGAGCTGGACTGGTCCTCGTGCTCGGTGAGCGTGCGGATCAACGGGCTCGACACGCCCTGGTGTTACCGGGACGTGGTGGAGGTGATGGAGCGAGCCGGCGAGCGCCTCGACCTGCTGCTGGTGCCGAAGGTCGCCTCGCCCTCGGACGTGGCCTTCGTGGCCACCCTGTGCTCGCAGATCGAGGCGGCTCGGCGGATCCCGCCGGTCGGCCTCTCGGTCCTCATCGAGACCGCGGCGGGGATGGCGAACGTGGAGGCGATCGCCGCCGCCAGCCCCGAGCGTCTGGAGGCCATGGTCTTCGGCGTCGCCGACTACGCCGCGAGCGTGGGGGCGCGCACGACGAGCATCGGGGGCGCGAACGCCGACTACGCCGTCCTCACCGACCCCGACGCGGAGGGCCGCCGCGAGGTCCACTGGGGCGATCAGTGGCACTACGGGATCTCCCGCATGGTCGCGGCGGCGCGGGCGTTCGGCCTGCGCCCCATCGACGGCCCCTACGGCGACATCGGCGACCCCGACGGCTACCGGGCGGCGGCGCGGCGGGCGGCCGCCCTCGGGTGCGAGGGGAAGTGGGCCATCCACCCCTCGCAGATCGAGCTCGCCAACGAGGTCTTCACCCCCACCGAGGTCGAGGTCGAGCGCGCCCGCCGGATCGTGGAGGCCATGGAGGCGGCGGCGCGGGAGGGGCGGGGCGCGGTCTCGCTCGACGGTCGGCTGATCGATGCCGCCTGCGTCCGGAGGGCCGAGAACGTGCTGGCCAAGGCGGAACAGGTGCGCGCGCGGGAGGGCGGATGAACATCCACGAGTACCAGGCGAAGGAGCTGCTCCGGGCCTACGGGATCCCCGTGCCGCCCGGGGAGGTCGCCTACTCCGACCGGGCGGCGGCGCGCGTGGCCGAGGAGATCGGCGGCAACCGCTGGGTGGTGAAGGCCCAGATCCACGCCGGCGGCCGCGGCAAGGCCGGCGGGGTCCGGATCGCCTCCTCCCGCGAGGAGCTGCGCGAGATCGTGGACCGGATGATCGGATCTCGCCTCATCACCGAGCAGACCGGGCCCGAGGGGCAGCTGGTGCAGCGGGTGCTCGTGGAGCGCGCCTGCCGCGTGGACCGCGAGTGGTACCTCGGCATGACGATCGATCGTGCGTCGCAACGCATCGCGGTCATCGCGAGCGCCGACGGCGGCGTGGACATCGAGGAGGTCGCCCGGGAGCACCCCGAGCGGATCCACACCGAGATCGTGGACCCGGCGACCGGCCTCCTCGACTTCCAGTGCCGGAAGCTCGCGATGGCCATCGGGCTCCAGCACCGGATGGCGCCGTTCGTGCGGCTCCTGAAGCGCCTGTACCGGCTGATGTGCGACAAGGACGCGCTCCTCGTCGAGATCAACCCCCTCGTCGAGACGGAGGACGGCGACCTCCTCGCCCTCGACGCCAAGCTCTCGTTCGACGACAACGCGCTGTTCCGGCAGGGCGAGATCGCCGAGCTCCGGGACTTCGACGAGGAGGACCCGAAGGAGGTCGAGGCCCACGGCCACGGGCTGAGCTACATCGCGCTCGACGGGCAGGTGGGGTGCATCGTGAACGGCGCGGGCCTCGCCATGGCCACCATGGACGCCATCGTGCTCCACGGCGCCCGCCCCGCGAACTTCCTCGACGTCGGCGGCGGCGCGAGCCCGGAGAAGGTGGCGAACGCCTTCCGGATCGTGCGCGCCGACCCGAACGTCCGGGTGATCCTGGTGAACGTGTTCGCCGGCATCAACCGGTGCGACTGGATCGCCGAGGGCGTGGTGCGGGCGGCGCGCTCGCAGGGGGTCGACGTGCCGATCGTCGTGCGCCTGGCCGGCACCAACGTGGAGGAGGGGCGGCGGATCCTGGCCGAGAGCGGCCTCGACCTCATCGTGGCCGAAGACCTCGACGACGGCGCCCGCAAGGCCGTCGCCGCGCTCCGAGCCGTCGAGGCCGGCTACGAGCCGGTCCCGGAGGGGGTGCGCGCATGAGCGTCTTCGTGGACGAGACCTCGCGCGTCATCATCCAGGGCTTCACCGGCCAGCACGCCACGTTCCACGCGCAGGACGCGATGGCGCACGGCACGAACGTCGTGGGCGGCGTCACGCCGGGCAAGGGCGGCACCACCCACCTCGGTCTCCCGGTCTTCGACAGCGTCGAGGAGGCGGTGGCCGCGACGGGCGCGAACGTGACGGGGATCTTCGCGCCGCCCCAGGTCGCCGTGGACGCGCTCCTCGAGGCGATCGAGGCGGGGGTGGAGGTCGCCGTCATCATCGCCGACGGCGTGCCGGTCCACGACATGGTGAAGACCAAGCGCTACCTCACGGGCCGCTCGACCACCATCATCGGCCCCAACTCGCCGGGGATCATCACGCCCGGTCGGTGCAAGGTCGGCATCATGCCGGCCCACATCTACTCGCCCGGGCGCATCGGCGTCGTCAGCCGCTCCGGCACGCTGAACTACGAGGCCGTGAGCCAGATGAGCCGGCTCGGGCTCGGCCAGTCCACGTGCGTCGGGATCGGCGGCGACCCGGTGAACGGCGTGGACTTCCGCGCCGTGCTCGAGGCCTTCGAGGAGGACCCCGAGACGGACGCCGTCGTGATGATCGGCGAGATCGGGGGGCCGCAGGAGGTGGAGGCGGCGCGCTGGGCCGCCGAGCACATGACGAAGCCGGTCGTGGGGTTCGTGGCCGGGGTCTCCGCGCCGCGGGGGCGGCGGATGGGCCACGCGGGGGCCGTCATCGCCGGGGACTCCGACACCGCCCAGGCCAAGCTCGACGCGATGGAGGAGCTCGGCCTGCTCGTCGTGCGGAACCCGGCCGAGATCGGGGTCACCGTCGCCCGCGCCCTCAAGCGCGCCGGCGCCCTCTAGCCGGAGCTCGCCGAGGCCGCGGCGCAACGACCGCGCCGTGCGCGCGTCTACGGGCGCCTCAAGCCCGGACGGCGAGGGGGAGCCCCGTTTCCAGGGCTCGGCGGGCGAGCGGGACCCGCTCGGCCTCCTCCCGCGTGTAGCAGAAGAGCTCGACCGGCAGCCCGAGCCCCTCGAACAGGGGCGCGTACCGCAGAGGCCGGTCGAGGA
>ML214192.1:2307-11410 GCA_004366195.1 Actinomycetota bacterium | reverse complement strand
CGAGTACTCCGGCCCCGTCGTCCACGTCGTGGACGCCTCGCGGGTGGTCGGGGTGGTCTCCGACCTGCTCGACGGCGAGCGGCGGGAGCGCCTCGACCGCGAGAACCGGGCCGAGCAGGAGCGCCTGCGCGCCCTCCACGCCGAGCGCGAGGCGCAGCCCCTGGTCCCGTACCGGGTCGCACTGGAGCGCCGCACGCCGATCGTGTGGGACCCCGAGGATCTCCCCGCGCCGCCGTTCACCGGCACGCGCGTGGTCGAGCCCGCCGTGAGCGAGCTCCGCCGCTACATCGACTGGACCTTCTTCTTCACCGCCTGGGAGCTGAAGGGCCGCTACCCCCAGATCCTGGAGCACCCCAAGCACGGCCGGGCCGCCCGCGAGCTGCTCGCGAGCGCCAACGAGATGCTGGACGAGCTCGAGCGCGACGGGTCGCTCTGCGCCCGGGGGGTGTACGGGTACTGGAGGGCGTGGAGCGAGGGCGACGACCTCGTCCTCGACGTCGACGGCGAGCGGGTCCGCCTCCCCATGCTCCGCCAGCAGGTCGATCACGGCGACGACCGGCCGATGCGCTCCCTCGCGGACTTCATCGCCCCGGCGGAGACGGGCCTCCCCGACCACCTCGGGGCTTTCGCGGTGACCAGCGGGCTGGGGGCCGAGGAGCTCGCCGCCCGCTTCGAGGCCCGCCACGACGACTACCGCTCGATCATGGTCAAGGCCCTCGCGGACCGGCTCGCCGAGGCCTTCGCCGAGTGGCTCCACGAGCGCGTGCGGCGCGAGTGGTACGAGACCGGGCCGCCGATGAGCCTGGAGGACCTCATCGCCGAGCGCTACCGGGGGATCCGACCGGCCTTCGGCTACCCCGCGTGCCCCGACCACTCGCGCAAGGCCACGCTCTGGGGGCTGCTCGAGCCGGAGCGCGTCGGGATCGAGCTCACCGAGCACTTCGCGATGCGCCCGGCGGCGAGCGTCTCCGGCCTGTACCTCGCCCACCCCGCCGCCCGGTACTTCAACGTCGGCCGCCTCGGACGCGACCAGGTCGAGGACTACGCGGCCCGCTGCGGCGAGTCCCGGCGGGAGATCGAGCGCTGGCTCCTCCCCTACCTCGCCTACGACCCGGACTGACGGTTGCGCTCCCGAGCGCCGGGGCGTATGGCCCGGTGCGTGGAGGTCGCATCGAGCCTCGAGCGACCGTCGCTGACGCGGACGGTCGACGGGATCTCCCGGCGACGGGCGTTCCGCGCCGCGCTCCTCGTCGGCGCCATCAGCTCCCTCATCGCCTGGTTCGCGAACGTCGAACCCCTCCGCGTCGACACAACGGTGACCGGGGTCCGCCCCCCCGACGCCATCATCGGGGAGATCGAAGCGACCTCCCCGAGGTTGGAGGATGTCCGCGAGTACCGCCTCGCGATCCCCGAGGGAGACACGTTCGCGGTGACGTTCTGGCTCCACAACGTCGGCCCCTTCCCGGTCACCGTCGTGAGCGCCGGCGAGGGACCGGAGGACGACCCGATCTCCGTCGTCGGCGTCCGCATGGCCGGGGTGTCCGCGGCCGATGCACGCCCGACCGCCCTCCCCGCCACCATCCCACCCGACGGGTACGAGGAGATCATGCGGGCCCGCTCCTGCATGACGGCGGACACTGTCTCGTTCGGCTCCATGCCGGTCGGCTTCCGCATCCTCGGGCTGATCCCCAAGCGGACGAGCGTCACCATGCCGATGACGATCACCCTCCTGCGGACGCCCGCCACGGCCTGTTGACCCGAGGCCCGGCCTCCTCCTGACGGCGCTCGCGTGAGCGCTGGTAGCCTGGGCGGCCACATGGGGGCGTTCTGGCACTCGTTCTCCGACCTCGCCGCCGTCGAGCGCGACGGGGAGCTCGTGATCGAGCGCGGCGAGGGCGTGCACATCTACGACGACCGCGGTCGGCGGTACCTCGACGCGACGGCGGGCCTCTGGTACTGCAACGTCGGCTACGGGCGGGAGGAGATCGCCGAGGCGGCGGCCCGACAGCTCCGGACGCTCTCCGCCTACTCCACCTTCGGGGACCTCGCGAACCGGCCGGCCATCGAGCTCGCGGAGCGGGTCGCGGCGCTCGCGCCGGTGCCGGGCAGCCGGGTGTTCCTCACGAGCGGCGGCTCGGACTCCATCGACACCGCGGCGAAGATGGCCCGCCGGTACTGGCAGCTCCTCGGCCGGCCCGACCGCACGCTCTTCATCACCCGCGAGCGCGCCTACCACGGGATGCACATCGCCGGGACGAGCCTGGCGGGGATCGAGGCGAACGCGGCGGGCTACGGGACCTTCGTCGGGGACGTCCTCAAGGTCGCCTGGGACTCGGCGGAGGCCCTGCGCGAGGCCATCGCGCTCGCCGGCCCGGATCGCGTGGCCGCCTTCTTCTGCGAGCCGGTGATCGGCGCCGGAGGCGTGTTCGCGCCGCCCCAGGGCTACCTGCGCGAGGTCCGCGAGATCTGCCGCGAGACCGGGGTCCTGTTCGTCGCCGACGAGGTCATCACCGGCTTCGGCCGTCTCGGCGACTGGTTCGCGAGCCGCCGCTTCGACCTCCAGCCCGACATCGTGACCTGCGCCAAGGGCATCACGAGCGGCTACCTGCCGATGGGCGCCGTGATCGCCTCGCCCAGGGTGGTCGAGCCCTTCCGCGCCCCGGGCGCCGGGATGTGGCGGCACGGCTACACGTACGCGGGGCACGCCACCGTGGCGGCCGTGGCCCTCGCCAACCTCGACATCATGGAGCGCGAGCGGCTCCCGGAGCGCGGCCTCGGACTCGAGTCGGAGCTCGCGACGGCCCTCGCGCCCCTGGCCGGGCACCCGCTCGTCGAGGAGGTGCGGGCCGGGGTCGGGGTCATGGCCGCCGTCCAGCCCTCCACGGAGGCGATCGCCGAGGACCCCTCGCTCCCCACGCGGCTTGTGGTCGCCTGCCGGGAGCACGGGATCATGACCCGGGCCCTCGCCACCGGGGCCCTCCAGATCTCGCCGCCACTGGTGATGGAGGACGCGGACCTCCGCGAGCTCGCCGAGGGGATCGGCGCCGCCCTCGACGCCATATCCTGAGGGCGCCGATGGCTCGGCCGCCGCTTGCGCGACGGCCGAGCGCGGGGGATAGCCACCCGCGAGAGCTTGAGAGCGGAGCCGGCGCGTCCGACCGCGAGTCCTTCACCACCCCCTCACGCTCGCGGGCTTACTTCCGGTATCGGCACGCGACCGGGCCGGAACTTGAGCCCGGCGGGGGATCGGAGCTTCAGTGGAAGGAGTGGCCGCAGGCGCAGGTGCCCTGGGCCACGGGGTTGTCGATGGTGAAGCCCGAAGCCTCCAGCGTGTCCACGAAGTCGATCGTGGCCTGCGAGAGATAGGGCGCGCTCATCCGGTCCACCACGACGCGGACCCCGAACTGCTCCTCGGTGAGGTCGCGGTCGGTGATCTGGTCGTCGAGGTACATCGCGTACCGCAGACCCGAGCAGCCGCCGGGCTGGACCGCGACGCGGAGCGCGATGTCGTCCCTGCCCTCCTCGGCGAGGAGCTCCTTCACCTTGCCCGCGGCGGCCTCGGTCAGCCGAATCATCCTCACGCACCCTCCGACGCTCGACTCCCGTCCATGATACCGGTCCTGCCGGATGTTCCCGACCCCTCCGGTCGGGTTTCCCGGAAGTCGGCGACCACGGCCCCGGTCGTTCGACGGAGCTCCTCGGGGGTGGTCCGGAACACCGCGTCGGGCGTCCCCGCGGCCGCCCACACCTCCCGATGCCCGAGCAGGTCGGGGTCGAGGTAGGCGGGGATCGGCGCGGGGTGCCCGAACGGCGGGGTCCCGCCGACAGCGAACCCCGTCGCGGCGCGCGCCTCCTCGGGCGTGGCCCGGCGGACCTCCCGGGCCCCCGCGATCGCCGCCAGCTTGCCCACGTCCACCCGGTTCGCGCCCGAGGTGAGCGCCAGGACCGGCCGACCGTCCGCCATGAACACCAGCGACTTCACGATCTGGCCGACGTCGCAGCCCACGGCTCGGGCGGCCTCCTCCGCCGTCCTCGTCCCCTGCGGGAACCGCCGGACCTCCACGGGGTGACTGAGGATCGCGGCCGCCTCCAGGAAGCGCTCGATGGCCTTCACGGGGCGGAGCCTAGCCCCTCCGCGACGTCGGCCGCCAGCTCCTCGAGCGCGAGCCGCGCGTCGTGGAGCGCCCGCTCCTCGCCCACCAGGTCCACCAGGGACCGGACGGCGACGTCGGCGGGCTCGATCTCGGCGCGGCCGCACAGGACGACGGCCGGCACCCCAGCGGCCCGCGCGAGCCCCAGCACCCCGGCCGGCACCTTGCCCCGCAACGACGTGGCGTCGAAGGTCCCCTCCCCCGTGAGCACGAGATCGGCACGCTCGATGCGCTCCGGCAACCCGACGGCCTCCATGACGAGCTCGATGCCGGGCCGCAGGCGAGCGCCGAGGAAGGCGACGAGGCCTGCCCCCAGGCCGCCGGCGGCTCCCGCCCCCGGCAGGCTCCGCACGTCGATGCCGAGGTCGCGGTGGACGACGGCCGCGAGGTGCGCGAGGGCCCGGTCCAGGAGCACCACCTCGTCCGGCGTGGCCCCCTTCTGCGGCGCGAACAGCCGCGCGGCGCCCTGCGGCCCGGTGAGGGGGTTGTCCACGTCGCAGCAGGCCTGGACCCGGAGACGGCGAACGAGGGGATCCAGCCCGCTCGCGTCGATCCGAGCCAGTTGCAGGAGCCCCAGCCCCCCGGGCCCGATGGGGCGGCCAGCGGCGTCGCTGAGGGAGATCCCCACGGCCTCCGCCATCCCCGCCCCGCCGTCGGTGGTGGCGCTGCCCCCGAGGCAGACGAGCACCTCCGTCGCCCCGGCTCTGGCGGCCGCCAGGATGAGCTCGCCCGTCCCGCGTGTCGTCGCGCGCAGGGGATCACGACGGGCCGGCGAGACCAACCCGAGCCCCGAGGCGCGGGCCATCTCCACGATGCCGAGGAGACCTGTGGGCCCCTCGGCGAGGCCGAAGGCCGCCTCGACGTGGTCGCCGAGCGGGCCGCTGACCCGCTCGGTGCGCCGCTCGCCCCCGAGCGCGGCGAGGAGCGCGTCGAGCGTGCCTTCCCCACCGTCGGCGAGGGGGACCTCCTCCACGCGGTCCTCCGGCCGGACCCGCCGCCACCCGCGCGCGATCGCGGAGGCCGCCTCGGCGGCCGTGAGCGTCCCGCGGAACTTGTCCGGCGCCACGAGGATGCGCACGTCGGTACGGTACGATTCCGCGCCGGACGGCGACGGCCCATCCGGCTGGAACATCGTCCATCGACCCGGAGGAGCCAGCGTGGAGCGGACCCAACTCATCGGCATCCTGCACGCCGAGCGCGCTCGCCTCGGTCGCACGATCCAGTACGCGGACCCCGAGACCTGGGACGCCGCGAGCCCGTGCGAGGGGTGGCGGAACCGCGACCTCCTCGCCCACCTCGCCGCCCAGGACGCTGCGGCGGCGCAGCTCGTGGGCGGCGAGCCGGCGGTCGAGCTCGACGCCTTCCGCCAGGCGAACGGCGGCGAGCTCTGGGTCTCCGGCTTCAACGAGTGGGCCGTCCGCGTGCGCGAGGACGTCCCGGCCCGCCAGCTCGCGCTGGACTGGGGGCGGGCGGCGGACCTGCTCTGCGCGCGCGTCGCCGAGATCCCCCCGGAGGAGTGGCCGAGGCGGCGGGTGCCCTGGCTCGCGGGGGAGATCGCCGTCCGGTACCTCGTCCAGTCCCGCGTCGTCGAGTGGTGGCTCCACGGCGAGGACCTCCGGGAGGGCACCGGCCAGGAGCCGAACCCCCAGCACTGGCCGGTCCACCTCACCTGCGATCTCGGGATCCGCATGCTCCCCTACGCCCTCGGCCTCGCCGGCCTGTCGTTCCCCGGCGCGAGCGTCCGGGTGGACCTCTCGGGCATGGGCGAGGGCTCGTGGCACTGGGGGCTCGCCCCGCGGGAGGCCCCGCCCGAGGACAAGAAGCCCGACGCCTGGATCGAGGGTCGTGCGCTCGCCTTCGCCAAGGTCGCCGGGCGGCGGGTGCCGGGGACCTACTTCCTCGACATCGGCGAGCTGGTCGTGGGCGGCGACGAAGAGATCGCCCTCGCGGTCCTCGAGCACGTCCGCGCCTACGTCGACTAGCGGCGGATCAGCAGGCGCTTGACGGCCCGCGGGTGCGCGCCGAACCGGTACTTGTACGCGTAGTCGCCCTTCAGCAGGTCGAAGCCGCCGCAGCCGGCCTCGATCGCGATGCGGATGTCCTCCGCGACCAGCACCATCCCCGGCGCGAGGTGCTGCCAGGCACGGTCGAAGGCCGAGTTGTAGAGGTAGAACGTGCCCTCGAACCGGAAGCCGATCGTGCCGGCCACCTTCTCCTCCCCGATCTCGAGGAAGGTGAGGTTGAAGATCCCGCGCGGCAGGAACGCCTCCCCCAGGCGCCGGAAGAAGATCTCCATCCCCGGCTGCATGAACACGCCCTTCGGGCCCTCGCTCGAGCGGTGCAGCTCCACGAAGCGGTCGAGGTACGCGCGGAGGGTCTCCGGGCGCGCCAGCGCCACGTGGTACGGCCCTGCCTCGGTCGCGAGCTTCCTCGCCTTGCGGCGGATCTCGTGCCGGAGCTTGGCGGGGAGACCGGCCAGGTAGGCCTCGTACGAGCCCGGCAGCGGCAGGAAGGGCGCGGCCCCGTTCTGATCGTCGAGCAGCTCCACCGAGAACCCCTGAGCGGCGGCGGCCTCGGCGAGGAGCCCGAGCCAGGCCCGGTCCTCCGGGAGCCCCCGCAGGTCCGCCGAGACCCAGTCGTCCCGACGGTCGAGGGCGGCGAGCAGCTCCTTCGCCACGGTCGCCTGGAGCTCCGGCACCGCGACCGGGCCCATGTAGTCGGTGACCTCCGTTCCACCGAGGAACCGCAGCGTCTCGCCGATCCGCTCGAACGCGACGGCGCCGACCTGCACGCCGTCCTGCTCGGCGAAGGCGAGCAGGAGGTGCTCCGGGCGCTCGGCGAACTCCTCCCAGTAGAGCTTGAGGTAGCCGGGGAGGTGGAAGAAGGTGCCGGCCGGGTCGGCCGTCACCAGCGCCGACCAGTCGCGGCGCACGAAGTCCCGCGCATCCTCCGAGAAGACGATCTCCATGCTCGACGGCTCCGGCCGGGCCGCGCGGCCCGACCTCCCCGACCCTACCAGGAGCCCCCGCCGCCGCCGCCGGCACCGCCGCCGGCGCCGGCGCTGCCCCCACCCCCGAACCCGCTGCCCCCGGATCCAGCGAAGGTCGAGGCGATGATGCCGCTCGTCGTCACGGCGAACGTGTCGAGCCGGTCCCCGAGCTCGGCCAGATCGAAGGGTCTGCTCGAGAGGTACCAGGACGTCTCCACGGCCCGCGCGCCGAGGGCGGCGAAGGCCCTCGCCCACCGCTCCGTGAAGCCGAAGACGATCGCGTAGGGGAGGTAGCGCGTGAACACATCCTCCTCCTCGGCCCACCGCGCGAGGTGCGTCTCCGCGGTCTCGATCACCCGTCGGAACCCGGCGACCCGCCGCGCGAGCGCCGTCCCCTTCGCCGTGCGTCGGGGCATCCACCGAGCCCCGATGGCCAGCGCGGGCCCGCCGAGCACGACGGGCAGCCCGAGCAGCCCGAGGTGGGTGAAGCGCGCGAGCACGACCGTCAGCCCGCCGCCGAGGACCAGCACGCCGAGCCCCGTGGCCAGCCAGGTGGCCCGCACCCGATCGGGCCGTCCGGCGAACCAGCCCCGCTGTACGGCGTCGTCGTACAGAGCCTCCTGCACCTCGCGCAGCTCCTCGGCGAAGGTGTTGCGCAGCTCCGAGAGCCGTACGTCGTCGCCCCGGGCGAACAGGCGCTGGAGGAGCAGTCGCTCGTACGGCAGGAGCTCCTTCATGGGGGCCCGGCGCCGGTGCAAGCGCCAGTCCGGCTTGGAGAACCAGCCCCCCTTCTCCACCTCCTGGATGACCAGGTACCCGCGGGCCGCGAGGTCGACGATGGTCGCCGTGACGTCGAGCGTGTTCGCCCGCTCGTCGAGGAGGGTCCCGATCTGCCCGGGCCGCAGCCCTTCCGGCGGCGAGAACTCCACCGGACCCTCCCCGGACTCGAACAGCGGTACCGCCTGCTCCTGCCCCTCGACGCCGCCCATGACCTGGTCGACCCGCGAGCCGCGGTAGCGCCGGTCCCGGCCCCGCCGCCAGGCGAGCGCGCACGCCCCCCGCCGCCAGGACGAGCGCCGTCCCGCCGACCGCCCCGCCAACGGTGAGGGGCGTCCGCGAGAAGGCGCGATCCAGGCTCCAGCGCTCCTCCAGGATGGGCTCGGTGCTCGCGACGCTCCCCGGGGGGAGCGCCACCGCGATGGAGAAGGCGTCGAACGCGGGCAGGCCGCGCTGGACGAACCGGGCCGTCCCACCCACGATCTCCGCCCGGTCGCACCGGCCCGCCGAGCCCGCGAACCCGGCGAAGCACGCCACCCGCGAGATCGGGGCCGGGCCCCGCACCGTCGCCGTCGCGCGCTCCACGTCCTGCCGCCAGTCCGTCCCGATCACGTTCCAGTACAGCTCGTCGTGGGTGGGGAACCCGTTCAACGCTCCCCGCATGCGGTAGACGATCTCGTAGGAGTGGACCCCGGTGACCGTGACGTCGGGATCGCCGATCCGGATGTGCAGGAACCCCCCGACGTGCTCGACGAGGAGGTCGTCCGGCGTACCCGAGGAGGTTCCGACCGAGATCACCTCGATCGGGTAGACGCGGTCGTAGGTGTCGTCGTAGCGCAGCCGCTCGGGGATCTCGCGTTCGATGCCGTGCCGTGGGGCGTCGCCGAAGTCCTGGACGATCGTCTCGGTCACCACGATCGCGCCGGAGGGCTCGACCTCGATCGCGACGTCGTAGGCGATGGTCCGCTCCAGCCCCTGGGCGCGCGCCGCCCCCAGCGGAACGGCGAGCCACAGCACCACGGGGAGCCAGGCCAACCGGCGCACGACCCCATCATGCCGCACCCCGGGATGGTGCGCAGGTCAGTGGGGACGCGCTCCGCTCGCCTCCCCGGACCCGCCCTCCAGGGCCTCCTGGAGCACGTCCCAGGCGAGGACAGCGCACTTGATCCGGATCGGGTACTTCACG
>ML214192.1:0-2297 GCA_004366195.1 Actinomycetota bacterium | reverse complement strand
CTCCCCGGCGCCCCGCAGCGCGACGAGGTCGCCGAGCTCCTCCTCGGAGGGGTCGACCTCGCCCGCCATCATCCCGCGGAAGTCGCGGATCAGCCGATGCACCTCCTCGAGCGGCTTGCCGCTCACGGCCTCCGTCATCATGGATGCCGAGGACTGGCTGATCGAGCAGCCCTGCCCGAGGAACGAGACCTCCTGGACCTTCTCGCCCTCGGTGCGCACGAACACCGTGACCTCGTCCCCGCAGAGCGGGTTGTTCCGCGAGCACCGCAGCGTCGCCTCCGGCATCTCGCGCTTGTTCCGCGGGTTCTTGTAGTGGTCGAGGATGACTTCCTTGTAGATGTCGTCGAGCGCCAACCCTTCCCCCTCAGAGCCCGAAGACGGCCTCGGCCTTGGCGAGCGCCTCGACCAGCGCGTCCACTTCCTCCGACGTGTTGTACACGTAGAACGATGCCCGCGCCGTCGCCGGCACGCCGTACCGGCGCATCACGAGCTGGGTGCAGTGGTGCCCCGCGCGGATCGCGATCCCCTCCTCGTTCAGGATCGTGGCGAGGTCGTGGGGGTGCACGTCCTTGTACCAGAACGAGATCGCGCCCCCGCGGATGGAGGGGTCGAGCGGTCCGAAGATCCGCGCGCCGACCTCGCGCAGGCGCTCGAGCGCGTAGCCGGTGAGCTCGACCTCGTGGGCCCGGACGTTGTCCATCCCGAGGGCCTCCAGGTAGTCGATGGCCGCTCCGAGGGCGATCTCCTGCGCGATGTTCATCGTGCCGGCCTCGAACTTGTACGGGACCGCGTTCCAGGTCGACCGGTCGTGGAAGACCTCGTCGATCATGTGGCCGCCGCCGAGGAACGCGTCCATCCGCTCGAGCAGCTCCCGCTTGGCGTACAGGCCTCCCGAGGCCGTCGGTCCCAGCATCTTGTGCCCGCTGATCGTGAGGAAGTCGCAGTCGAGCTCGGTCACGTCCACCGGCACGTGGGGCACGAGCTGAGCCCCGTCGACCAGCACCAGCGCCCCGACGGCGTGGGCCGCCCGGATGAGCTCGCGGATCGGCGGCAGGGTCCCGAGCGAGTTCGACATCCCCGTCACCGCGAGGAGCTTGGTCCGCTCGGTGAGGAGCGACCCGAGGTCCGAGAGGTCCAGCAACCCGTCGTCGGTGAGCGGGAGGTACCGGAGCACCGCCCCCGTGTCCCGCGCGGCGAGCTGCCACGGCACGATGTTCGAGTGGTGCTCCATCTCCGTGAGGAGGATCTCGTCGCCCTCGCGGAGCTCGCGTCGGGCCCAGGCGTAGGCGACGAGGTTCGTGGACTCCGTGGTCCCGCGCGTGAACACGATCGTGGCCGGATCCGGGGCCCCGATGAAGCGAGCGAGCTTCGCCCGGGCCTCCTCGTACATGGAGGTGGCCTCCTCGGCCAGGAGGTAGATCCCCCGGTGGGCGTTGGCGTTGTGGTGGGCGTAGAAGTCGGCCTCGGCCTCGATGACCTGCCGGGGCTTCTGGCTCGTGGCGGCGGAGTCCAGGTAGACGAGGGGCTTGTCACCCACGGTGCGCTCGAGCACGGGGAAGTCGGCCCGGATCCGGGCGGTATCGAGCGCCCCGGATCGCTCCCTCGTCACCGACATCGCACCTCCGCTCCCCTCACGCCGCGCCCTCCTCGCCCTCCTCCAGCCCCAGCTCGCGCCGGAGCTCCTCGTACCCCTTGCGCTCGAGCTCGTGGGCGAGGTCCTCGCCGCCGGACTTCACGATACGACCTTGCATCATGACGTGGACGTGGTCCGGGGTGATGTAGTTCAGGATCCGCTGGTAGTGGGTGACGAGGAGCACGCCGAGGTTCGGGCCGACCAGCTGGGCGATCCCCGTCGCCACCTGCTTCAGCGAGTCGATGTCGAGCCCCGAGTCCGTCTCGTCCAGGATCGCGATCTCCGGCTCGAGGACGGCGAGCTGGAGGATCTCGTTCCGCTTCTTCTCACCCCCGGAGAAGCCCTGGTTCACGTAGCGGTTCACCATGGCGTCGTCCACGCCGAGGAGCGCCATCTTCTCCTTGAGGAGCTTCCGGAACGCGAGCGCGCTGATCTCCTCGCCCTTCACGGCCCGGTACGCGGTGCGCAGGAAGTTCACCACCGAGACCCCGGGGACCTCGACGGGGTACTGCATCGCCAGGAACAGCCCGCGGCGGGCCCGCTCGTCGGGGGTGAGCCCGGTGATGTCCTCGCCCTTGAAGAGGATCTGCCCCTCCTTCACCTCGTAGCCGGGGCGGCCCATGATCACGTTCGCGAGCGTGGACTTCCCCGACCCGTTCGGCCC
>ML214191.1:2978-7198 GCA_004366195.1 Actinomycetota bacterium | reverse complement strand
CGGACGGGTCGCGGATCTACGCCGTCGACTCCCCGGAGGCGGTCGTCGACCTCCTGGCGCAGGGGCAGGGGGTCTTCGCGATCGCCGTGGACAAGGTATGGAGCGACCTGGAGGGCACCCTCGCGAGGCGCGCGAGGAAGCGCGGGCGTCGGGCCGCCTCCGGCGGAGGCGCGTGAACGACGCCACCGCGGCCGCCCCGCCGCCCCTCAAGAGCGAGACGGTCCGCTTCGCGCACGCCTCCGAGCGCCAGTTCGCCCAGCTCCTGGACTTCTACCAGATCGAGTGGGAGTACGAGCCCCGTTCCTTCGACCTCGAATGGGACCGGGAGGGGAACGTCGTCCAGCGCTTCACCCCCGACTTCTACCTGCCCCAGTACGACCTCTACATCGAGATCACCACGCTGAACCAGAAGCTGGTCACGAAGAAGAACCGGAAGGTCCGCCGGCTGCGTGAGCTGTACCCCGAGGTCAACTGCAAGATCTTCTACCAGCGGGACTACCTGTCCCTGGTGGAGAAGTACGGGCTGGAGGACGTCTCCGGGTAGGGAAGCGGGCCGCGACCCCGACGCATGGGGAGACCGACGCGGCGCACCCCACTAGACTGCAAGCGTTATGCGGTTCGCGCCCCATACCGACGAGGACGTACGGGCGATGCTCGACGCCCTGGGGCTGGACTCCCTCGACGACCTGTTCTCCCAGATCCCGCCCACGGTCCGTCTGGACCGCCCGCTCGAGCTGCCGGAGGGCGTCTCCGAGCCCGAGATCTGGGCCGATCTCACGGCGCTCGCGCGTCGCAACCGCCACGTGGACGAGCTGATCTGCTTCGCCGGCGCCGGCGCCTACGACCATTACGTGCCGGCCGTGGTCTGGGCCCTCGCCGGACGCTCGGAGTTCGTGACCTCCTACACCCCGTACCAGCCGGAGCTCTCCCAGGGCGTCCTGCAGACGCTCTTCGAGTACCAGTCCATGATCTGCGAGCTCACCGGTCTGGACGTCTCCAACGCCTCGCTGTACGACGGGTCCACGGCGCTCGCCGAGGCGGTGAACCTCGCCCGGGGGACGCCGGGGCGCGACCGCGTCCTCGTCTCGGCCGGCGTGGACCCCCGCCATCTCGAGACGCTGCGCACCTACGGCGCCGGGGCGGGGTACGAGCCCGAGATCTTCCCGCTCGAGGAGGGCCGCGGGGGGCATCCGGAGCTCGGCCCCGACGTGGCGTGCGTGATCGTCCAGCACCCGAACCGGTACGGCGTCCTCGAGCCGGTGCGGGACCTGTTCGGGGCCGCCCACGACGGTGGCGCCGCAGCCATCCAGGTCTTCGACCCCCTCTCGCTCGGGGTCCTCGCGCCGCCGGGCGAGCTCGGGGCCGATATCGCCGTGGCCGAGGGGCAGTCCCTCGGCAACCACCTGAGCTTCGGGGGCCCGTACCTCGGCGTGATCGCGACCCGGATGGACCTCGTCCGCCGCCTGCCCGGGCGCATCGTCGGCCGGACGGTCGACGTGGAGGGCCGGACCGGCTACGTGCTCACGCTGCAGGCGCGCGAGCAGCACATCCGGCGGGAGAAGGCAACGTCCAACATCTGCACGAACCAGACCCTGATGGCGATCGCGGCCGCCATCTACCTCGGCTGGCTGGGGCCCCAGGGGCTGGTCGATGTCGGCCGCGCCTGCCACGCCAAGGCCGCGTACGCCGCCGAGCGCCTGACGGAGATCCCCGGGGTCTCCCTGCGGTTCCCCGACGCGCCGTTCTTCAAGGAGTTCGCCCTGCGCCTGCCGCGTCCGGCCGCCGAGGTCCGGGACGCGCTCCTCGAGCGCGGGTTCCTCGCGGGCGTGCCGCTCCCCGAGCCCGAGGGCGACACGCTCCTCGTCGCCGTGACGGAGCGCCGCACGCGCGGGGAGATCGACGCGCTGGCGGAGGCGATGGGGGAGGTCCTCGCGTGACGGAGCCTCGGGCGCCCGAGGGCGGGGTACCCGAGCACGTCGGGGCGCCCGTCCGACGCCAGGGCCCTCCGGGCGCCGGTACGCTCATGGACCTCTCGCGCCCGGGGCGCCGGGCCTCCAGCCTCCCGCCGCTGGACGTGCCGGACCGCGAGGTCCCGGCGGAGCACGCGCGCCGACGCCCGCCGGCGCTGCCCGAGGTGGCCGAGCGCGACCTCGTGAAGCACTACACGCGGCTCGCGCAGATGAACTACGGGGTGGACACCGGCTTCTATCCGCTGGGCTCGTGCACGATGAAGTACAACCCCAAGATCTCGGAGGCCGCGGCGGCCCTGCCGGGGTTCTCGCGCCTGCACCCCCTCCAGCCGGAGGAGACCGTCCAGGGCGTCCTCGAGCTCCTGTGGCGCCTGGAGCGGGCCCTGTGCGAGATCACGGGGATGGCTCGGGCGACCCTCCAGCCGCCGGCCGGAGCCTGCGGGGAGCTCACCGGCCTGCTCATCATGCGGCGCCACCACACCGAGCGGGGGAACCCCCGGCGGCGGGTCGCGATCCCCGACTCGGCCCACGGGACGAACCCCGCGAGCGTGCGGATGGCCGGATACGAGGCCCTCCACGTGCCGAGCGACGCGCGCGGGCTGGTGGACGCCTCGGCCCTGGAGAAGCTGATCGACGAGGACGTGGCGGGCCTCATGCTCACCAACCCCAACACCCTCGGCCTGTTCGAGGAGGAGATCGAGCGGATCACCCGGATCGTCCACGACGCCGGCGGCCTCGTCTACTACGACGGCGCGAACCTGAACGCGATCCTCGGCCGCTGCCGGCCCGGCGACATGGGGTTCGACATCGTCCACATCAACACGCACAAGACCTTCGCCACCCCCCACGGTGGGGGAGGACCCGGCGCAGGCCCCGTCGCGGTGACGGAGGCCCTCGAGCCCTACCTCCCGGTCCCCCTCGTCGCCCGGGACGAGGCCACCGGGACCTTCCGCCTGGAGATGGACCGTCCGCGCTCGATCGGGCGCATGCACGGCTTCCACGGCAACATCGGGGTCCTCGTCCGCGCCTACGCGTACGTCTTCCTCCACGGGCGGGACGGCCTGCGGGAGGTCTCCGAGCGCGCGGTCCTGAACGCCAGGTACCTCGCGCACCTCCTGCGCGAGGCCTTCCCGCCCGCCTTCCCGGACGGCCCGCCGATGCACGAGTTCGTGGCGACCGCCGCCCCGCTCAAGCAGCGGACGGGCGTACGGGCCTTGGACATCGCCAAGCGCGTGATCGACCTGGGCTTCCACCCCTCGACCGTCTACTTCCCGCTCATCGTCGAGGAGGCCCTCATGGTCGAGCCGACCGAGACCGAGACGAAGGAGTCCCTCGACGCCTTCGCCGCGGCCATGTTGCAGGCCGCTCGGGAGGCCGAGACCGACCCCGACCTCCTGCACGAGGCGCCGGTCACGACGCCCGTCCGGCGCCTGGACGAGGCCCGCGCCGCTCGGCACCTCGAGCTTCGCTGGTAACCGCGGGGCCCCGGACCCTCCGACTAGTCACCTCGGACTACCTCGTCCTCAAGGCGGGGGATGTCGGGGCCGATACCTGATGCCAGGGAAGGAAGGGTCCCGACAAGGGCAAACCGCCGGCGACGGCGGGACGCAAAGCTCCGGACCTCCTCGGAGGTGGCCGAGCTGCCGAAGGACCCGAGCCGACCGGCTCGGGGCCCACCGGGACCCCGGAGTCGGGAGGCATCGAGATGGCTGTGCATCGCAGCGGCCGCCGGGTCCTGCGGGGGGTCCTGGCCCTCGGGCTCGGCGCGATCCTGGTCCTCGGCACGGTCCCGGCGGCGAGCGCCGGGGAGCGCGTGGGGCGGCGGTTGCAGTTCGTCCAGCTCACGAACCAGGACCGACGGGAGCACCACCGCGCGGCCCTCGGGTTCCAGCGAAGGGTCTCGCGCTACGCGAGGCAGCACAGCCTCGCGATGGCCAAGAAGGGCTACCTGTTCCACTCCACGGAGGAGCAGCTCCGTCGCGCTCTCGACGACGTCCGCTGGTCGATCGGCGGGGAGAACGTGGGCGTCGGGGGCTCCCTCGAGAGCCTGCAGCGAGCCTTCATGGCGAGCAAGCTCCACCGCGAGAACGTGCTCCGGCCGGAGTTCCGGAGGATGGCGGTGGGGATCGTGCGCGAGGACGACGTCTTCTGGGTCACCGTGATCTTCTACGGTTGACCGGTCGAGCATCCCAAGGGCGACGGCCCCGGGCCGGATGGCCCGGGGCCGTTCGCATCGAGGGACGGTTCTCC
>ML214191.1:1559-2908 GCA_004366195.1 Actinomycetota bacterium | reverse complement strand
GCGGCCCGCCGCGAGATCGCCGAGGTCGCAGCTCACGATCCGCCCGTTCACGTCGCATCCGTTGGAGATGGAGGCGATCTCCAGGCCCCCCTCGCCTTCCACCAGCACGTCCTCGGTCTACGAGCCGCCGGTGTTCTCGACGACCAGGGTGAAGGTCCGGTGTCACCGGAGACCACGGTGGTGGAGCTCGCCGACTTCGAGAGCTCGACCTTCGGCGGGGGAGGGGGCGGCCGGCGGCCGACCGTCCAGCCGATCGGACCGAGGCCGAAGGTCCGAGGCGGCCCTCGCCCTGCCTCCGTCGGGCTCGATCCACGTGGGAGCGGGCCCCGGCCCGGAGCCGGGGCCCGCTCAACTCGCCCTCCCGAGGCGCTACCGTCGCGCGACGCGCCGGCCGCGACGCCCGCCGATCCAGAGCAGACCGCTGCCGAGCGTGAGGAACAGGAGCGCGAGGCCCGCCAGCGGGATCGCCGCGGCGCCCGTGAAGGCCGTCCCGCCCGGCGGGGTCTTCGTCGGCGTCGGCGTCACGGTCGTGCCGAGCACGACGTCGATGGTCTCGTCATCCTGGTCCTCGACGGTTCCGCCGAGCGGGTCCTCACCCACGGCCGTACCGACGTTCCGGATGGACGACGGGTTCGACCCCGTCGGGATCCGGAACGAGGCGCTGCAGGTCTCGCTCTCGCCGGGGTCCAGCGACGGGATGTCGCAGATGTGCCCCAGCTTGTCGTCGTCGACCGAGACGTCGGTGAGCGTGACGTCGCCGACGTTCTTCACCCGGTAGGTGTAGGTGATCACCTCGCCCGGGGAGCCGGAGTCGGGCCGGGCCGTCTTCACGATCTGGATCGCCGGGTGGATGAGGTCCACCTCGTGCGAGTCCTGGTCGGAGACGGTCCTGTCCTCGGTCTCACCGGTCACCGTCGCGGTGTTCGGCAGCGGGTCGGGGTCCGTCTCCGTCACGACGTGCGTGCACGTGTAGTGCCACGTCTCGCCCTGCTCGAGCACCCCATCACCATCGTCGCCCGTGGGTGCACCGAGCGTCCCCGCGTCGCAGATCGGGTCGGTCACGGTGACGTTGGTGAGCGGCACGCTCTCGCTCGCCAGGCTGACGTCGAACGTATAGGTGACGGTGTCACCCACGTGTGCCAACGTCGGACCGCCCTTCACGATCTGGATCCCCGCGAACGGCGGAGGCGGCGGCACGCAGCCGGTGACCTGCGTGGTCACCACCTCGCTGCCGAGCTCCCCGATGAAGGCCTGGTTCTCAACCGTGGGGCAGGAGCCCTCCGGCGCGGTGGCGGTGATCGTGATCAGGGCGCTCTCGCCCGGATCGAGCACGCCGAGGTCGCAGATCG
>ML214191.1:0-1549 GCA_004366195.1 Actinomycetota bacterium | reverse complement strand
GCGGTGATCGTCACCTCCACGGTGTCGCCTGGTGCGAGGTCGCCGAGGTCGCAGCTGACGCTGTTGCCGGTGACGGTGCAGCCCTGGGGATCGCCGCCGTTCTTCGAGAACAGCGCCGAAACGCCCGAGAGCTCGGCGGGGACCTCGTCGGTCACCACCACGTCGTCCTCGGTCGGAGCCGTCCCGGTGTTGGACACCGTGATCGAGTAGGTGACCTGTCCGCCGAGCTGGACCGTCTGCGGCCCGGACTTGGAGATCTCGAGGTTGGGGGCGCACCCCGTGACCTGCGTGGTCACCTCGTTGCTGTCGAGTTCCCCGATGGAGGCGTGGTTCACCACGGTGGGGCAGGAGTCCTCCGGCGCGGTGGCGGTGATCGTCACCTCCACGGTGTCGCCTGGTGCGAGGTCGCCGAGGTCGCAGCTGACGCTGTTGCCGGTGACGGTGCAGCCCTGGGGATCGCCGCCGTTCTTCGAGAACGAGGCGTTGACCCCGGAGAGCGCGGAGGGCACATCATCGCTGACCGTGACATCCTCCGCTGTCGCCGTCCCGCTGTTCCCAACCGTGATCGTGTAGGTGACCTGTCCACCGAGCCCGACGGTCTGCGGCCCGGACTTGGAGATGGTCAGGTTCGGCTGGAGCTGGCGGTTGCCGAAGTTCAGCGTGCCTCCCTGCGTCGCCTGGCAGGTCGGTGTCGTCGCGACCCATCCCGCCTGCAGCGTCTCGGCGACGGAGACGTAGCCGCCGTTGTCCGCGTCCGAACCGGTGAGGTGGAAGGTCACGTTCCCGTCGTTGCCGGTGACGCCGGACGTGATCGGGTTCCCGGAGCACGACTGGCCCTTGTAGACCGTCATCGTCCATCCGGCGAGGTCGGGCTCGTCGCCGTCCTGGTCCCCGTCGCCGTTGAGGTCGTTGAACTTGTGGGCGACCACGTCGAAGACGATCTCCCTGACCGGGATCGTGACCGTCTCGTTCGCACCCGCGAGCTGGGTGCTGAGGTTCGACCCGCTCCAGAGGTGGGCGCCGATGGCGAGGTGCACGTTGAACCGGATCTCACCGTTCGCGGCCGACGGCGTGAACGTGATGCGGAACTGCTTGCAGGTCTTGCTCCCACAGGTCACGTTCGGTCGGGGAGCGGAGCTGACGCTGGTCACTCCGCTGAACCCCACGACGTCGGTCAGGTTGTCGTACCCCTCGATCGTCCCATCGAGGAATTCGATGTTGACGTCGAAGTAGTACTCGGTTCCTGCCGTCAGACCGGTGAACAGGACGCGATGCGGAACGTTCTCGAGCTCTCGGTAACAGCTCCCCGACGGTACCGAGCCGCAGACGTTCCCGTCCGTCCACTCATTCACCGGAGCGGGACGCCATCCCTCGAGGTCGATCGAGGCGCCGGGGGCGGGCACGGCCGCTGCGACCAGCGCTCCGGCCGCCACGGAAGACTTACCTCCACCGGCGCCCTTCCCGCGGCTGCTCCCGGTCGCGCCGCCATCACCGCCGCGATCGGTCCAGCCGCCGGCGCTCGCGGCGACCGGGCCGAATTGCCCGAGGG
>SIRV01000177.1 GCA_004366195.1 Actinomycetota bacterium | reverse complement strand
CGCCGACAGGTAGGTCTCGTCGTCGGGGTGCGCCCAGACCCCGAGGACCGTGCCCAGCTCGTCCATCGCCACCTCCCGCGGGCACGCTCCCCGGCACCCGTGAGCGCGGGCGTGTGAGGGGTGCCGAACCCTCCTCATCGCGGCCCGACGGCCGCGATGCGAGGAGCATACGGCGCGCCGGGACGGCGGTCCTACCCCGTCCCCGGCTCGGAGAACACCGCGCGGACCCGCTCGAGCAGGCCGGGCGGGACCTCGTCGCAGCCGCACTTCTCCCGGAGGAGCTCCTTCAGGCGGCGCTGGAACTCCGAGTGGCTCGAGCACGGGCCGCAGCCCGCGAGATGCGCGTGGACCTCGGCGTGGAGCGCCGGTTCGAGCTCCCCGTCCAGGTACCGCTCGATCTGCTCGAGCACCGCCCGACAGTCATCCCGCAACGAGCCCACGCTCCTGCACCGTTTCCCACAACGCCTTCTGCAGCGCTTTCCTTCCCCGGTGGAGCCGGGACATCACGGTCCCCATCGGCACGTCGAGGATCTCGGCGATCTCCCGGTACGAGAAGCCCTCGACGTCGGCGAGCAGCACCGGGATCCGGAACCGCTCCGGGAGCGCCTCCAGGGCGCGCCGGACGTCCTCATCGGGGAGCCGCTCCAGCACCTCGGTCTCGGCCGAGAGCTCAGCGCCTCCGAGCCGCTCGTAGAGGTACCAGTCCTCGATCTCGTCGTCCTGGACCGTCACCGGCTCGCGCTGCTTCTTCCGGTACGCGTTGATGAACGTGTTCATGAGGATGCGGTACATCCAGGCCCGCAGGTTCGTCCCCTCCTCGAACCCCGCGAACCCGCGGAACGCCCGGAGGTACACCTCCTGCACGAGGTCCTCCGCGTCGGCCGGGTTCCGGGTCAGGCGGAGGGCCGCGGAGTAGAGCTGCGGCAGGAGGGGGAGGGCGTCCCGCTCGAAACGGGCGCGCAGCTCGCGGTCGTCCCCGGGTCGCGCATCACCGGCGGCCACGGGCCGCGTCCCTCCCCACCGGCGCCTCGCGTCCCTCCACGTCGCGACCAGCCTAGCGGGTGACCTCGCCCTGTCACATCACCGGCCCAGGTGCGAAGATGACGATGTGGCGAGGAGAGGTGACGACCGACGCGGACGGTTCGGCCTGGACCCCGTGGGGGGTCCGGGACAGGCGCGCCCGTCGCCGTGGGTGTGGATCGTCGGGTTCCTGGCGGTCCTGCTGGTGTTCAACTACCTGGCGGCGCCGCGGCCGACCTCGATCCCCTACTCCGAGCTCCTCACCCGGATCGAGCAGGACCGGATCAAGATCGTCGGCACGCTCGAGATCTCGGACACGGCGGTGTCCGGCACCTTCGAGGAGGACGGCCGCGAGGTCCGCTTCACGAGCACGATCCCCCCGGTCGAGCAGGGCACGACCAAGCTCACCGACCTGCTCGACGCCAAGGGGATCGAGTACACGGGCGTCACCCCGAGCGCCTGGCAGAGCATCGTGCTCGGCTGGGTCGTGCCGCTGCTGCTCTTCGGCGCCCTCTGGTTCTTCCTCATCCGCCGGATGAGCGGCGCCGGCGCCTCGGCCGCCCTGAACCTCGGTCGCAACCGCGTGAAGATCTACGACCGCAAGGAGATGAAGACGACCTTCGCGGACGTGGCCGGGGTGGATGAGGCGAAGGAGGAGCTCCGCGAGATCGTCGACTTCCTCAAGAACCCCAAGAAGTACCAGCGGCTCGGCGGCCGGATCCCCAAGGGCGTGCTGCTCCTCGGCCCGCCGGGGTGCGGCAAGACCCTGCTCGCCCGGGCCGTGGCCGGCGAGGCGAACGTGCCGTTCTTCTTCATGTCGGGCTCCGAGTTCGTCGAGATGTTCGTCGGCCTCGGTGCGGCCCGGGTGCGTGAGCTCTTCCAGCAGGCCAAGGAGAAGGCCCCGGCCCTCGTCTTCCTCGACGAGATCGACACGATCGGCAAGGGGCGCGTCGGCGCCCTCGGGGCGGGGTTCGGCGCCCACGACGAGCGCGAGCAGACGCTGAACCAGCTCCTCGTGGAGATGGACGGCTTCGACTCCAGCAAGGGCGTCATCATCATGGCGGCCACCAACCGGCCGGACGTCCTCGACCCGGCGCTGGTGCGACCGGGGCGCTTCGACCGCCAGGTCGTCGTGGACCGGCCGGACCTCAAGGGCCGAGAGGAGATCCTCCGCGTGCACACCCGGGGGGTGGCCCTCGACCCCAGCGTGGATCTCCGGGTCCTCGCGGCCCGCACCCCCGGCTTCACCGGAGCCGATCTCGCGAACATCGTGAACGAGGCCGCCCTGCTCGCCGCGCGCAAGGAGAAGGACGCCGTCACGATGGAGGAGCTCGAGGAGGCGATCGACCGCGCCGCGGCCGGGCTCGAGCGCAAGAGTCGCGTGATGTCGGAGAAGGAGCGCGAGATCGTGGCCAAGCATGAGATGGGTCACGCCCTGGTGGCTCTCACCGCGCCCACCGCCGACCCCGTCCACCGGGTCTCGATCATCCCCCGGGGCGCGGCGGCGCTCGGCATGACGATGCAGCGGCCGCTCGAGGACCGGTACCTCCTGACCGAACCGGAGCTGAAGGACCGCCTCGCCGTGCTCCTCGGCGGGCGGACGGCCGAGGAGATCTGCTTCGACCAGATCTCCACCGGCGCCCAGAACGACCTGCAGCGGGCGACCGAGATCGCGCGGGCCATGGTGACCGAGTACGGCATGAGCCCGGAGATCGGCCCGCTGTCCTTCGGCCCGGACGGGCGGCGCGACGGCTTCTGGTACCCCGGCATGGGGCGCGAGATCTCCGACGCCCTGGCGGAGCGCATCGACGCCGAGGTGGCGCGCCTGGTGAACGAGGCGCACGAGCGGGCCCGCGCCGTCCTCACCGAGCACCGGGACTTCCTCGACCGCATGGCCGAGCTCCTCATGGTGACGGAGGTCATCGACGGCAAGGACCTCAAGGCCTACTTCGAGGGGACGCAGCCGATCCCCGACGTCGAGGAGCTCCGGCGCGAGCGCGGGAACGGCCGGCGGACGAAGCCGACCGAGGCGTCGCCGCACGCCGTGCCCCCACCCCCGCCCGGATCGCTGTCGGCCTGAGCCGGCCTCACCGTCCCGAGACCAGCAGGTCGGTGCGTCCGCGGAAGCGCTCGAGGAACCGGTAGAAGTTGCGCTTGGACAGGCGCTCGCGCTCGCCCGGGTCGGTGTGGGCCCACAGTCGGTGCTCGTGCCGACGCACCGGCACCGGCACCACGAGGGCGCGCAGGCCCGCATCCCGCACGCGGAACGAGCACTCGACGTCGGCCATGCGGTAGAAGCGGAAGCGCTCGTCGAACAGCCCCACGTCCCGGATCGTCTCGCGGCGGAAGGCCATGAGGTAGCCCTCGATCGCGTCGACCTCGGGTCCCGGCGACTCCTCGAACGTGTGCAGGTCGCGCGTGACGACCCCGAAGGGTCCGCACACCCCCACCGACGGGTCGGCCAGCGCCGCCTCGAGCGGGGCGAGGACGTCGCCGGCGGGCTCGATCGAGCCGTCGGCCACGACGACGATCCGAGCGCGCGAGCGCCGGAGGGAGGCGTTCAGCGCGGCGGCCCACCCCGCCGTCGGCTCGAGCGGGAGGACCTCCACGCCCGGGCCGTAGGAGGCCGGATCGGTCTCGGTCAGGTCGGCGACGACGTACTGGAGCGCACGGCCGGGGTGGTGCGCGCGGAACGCCGCGAGCGCCCGCACGACGTCCTCCGGCCAGCCCGACACCACCCAGTGGACGCTCGCCGCGTACCCGGGGGGCTCGTCGAGCGCGCTCGGCACGTCGCGGCCGCGCAGACGAGCCGGCCGGGCCTCCCGGGCCGGCTCGAGCACGGTCCCGGCGGGCGTGTCCACCACCCGGTACCCGAGCCGCGCGATCGCCTCGCGGAGCCCATCGGCTCGGGCGAAGTCCCGCGCCGCCCGGGCGCGCTCCCGCTCCTCGGCGAGGGCTCGGACCTCCTCCGGGATCCGACCGCGTTCGTCCCCCTCGCTCACCCGCGGTGCCTCCGCAGGAAGTCGAGCACGATCCCGTCGGCGAGCTCCGGCTGCTCCGCGTGGTACACGTGGCCGGCGCCCTCGATCACGACGAGCTCGGCCCCGGGGATGCGCTCGGCGAGGGCGTGCGCGTTCGCCACGTCGACGAGCTGATCCTCGGAGCCGTGCAGGACGAGGACCGGCATCCGGAGCTCGGGCAGCCGGTCCCAGGCGTCCCACGCGCGAACGGCCTCGCGCTGCCGGCGCTCCCCCTCGGGGTCCCGGGGCTGCGCGCGGGCGACCCGCTGGTCCTCCTCGACGAGGTCGGGGCGGGCCGCGACGAACGAGGGGGCGTAGAGCTGCAGCCACGGCCGATCCTTCGGCGCGCGCCCGCGCGCGGGCGCCGCGCGCGCCACGCCCGCGTGCGTGCACGCGAGCACGAGCGTGCGGACCCGCTCCGGGCGGGAGAGCCCGAGCTCGATCGCCACCATCCCGCCGAAGGATTGCCCGTACACGTGGGCGCGCTCGATGTCGAGCGCGTCCATCACGGCCAGGCAGTCCTCGGCGAAGGTGGCCATCGTCGTCGGGACGTCGGGCGCGACGGATCGTCCGTTGCCCCGGTGGTCGTAGGCGACGACCAGGTGCTCGGAAGCGAGGCGGGGGATGTTCCGTCGCCACCCGGGGATGTCACCGCCCATCCCCTCCAGCAGGACGAGCGGCTCGTCCGCGGGGTGACCGTGGACCTCCACGTACAGACGGGCTCCGTCGGGCCGCACGACGGAGACCGCGCGCATCCCGCTAGACCGGCTCCTTCGTGATCGAGCGGAGCCGACCGGCCACCGCCTCCAGCGTCTTCAGCGCGATCCTCGGGTGCTCGGTGATCAGGCCCCGGAACACCCAGCCCGTGATGCCGGCGAGCGTGACGTCGGTGATGGCGGTCACGGTGGCCGTCCGGGGACCCCCGTCCAGGAGGGCGATCTCCCCGAAGAAGTCGCCGGGCCCGAGCCTCGCCCGCCGGCGCCCGCCGACGGTCACCTCGCACTCCCCCTCGAGGATGACGAACAGGCCGACGCCGGGCTCGCCCTCGCGGGCGATGACGGTGCCCTTGCGGTGCGCAACCGTCTTCGCGGAGCGCGCGATGAGGGCGAGCTCGCGCTTGGAGCACCCCGAGAAGATCGGGACGTTGGCGAGCCTCGCGACGATGTCCTGCTGCGCCACCTGGGACCTCCTTCGGCCTGGCCACCCCTGCGGCCCGCATCCGCGCGACCCTCGGGCCGGCGCGGGCACGCGCATCCTATCGCGACCCCGGACCTGGCGTGAGAGGATGGCGCCGTGACCGAGCCGCGCCGCGCCGCCGCGATCGTGCTCCTGCTGCTACTCGGCTGGGCGATGGTCGGCCTGGCCGCCGCGCTCCGGGCGTGGTGGCCGCTGTTCCTCGCCGCCGTCCCCTACGCGGCCGTCCCCTGGCTGATCGTTCGGACCGAGCGGCGCGCGCCGTAGGCGGTCGGTCGTTCGCCGGCGGGGGACCCCGGAAACGCGAGCCGGCTCCGCCGCGGCGGAGCCCTTCGTCGCGGGGCCGGGATTCGAACCCGGGACCTCTGGGTTATGAGCCCAGCGAGCTACCGGACTGCTCCACCCCGCATCGAAGAGGATAGCAGCGAGCGACGGGGGCGCGTCAGCCCGAGGGGCTCGGGGACGCCGGCGCCTCGGCGGCCAGGCGGCTCGCGCGCTCCACCGCCTCCCGTGCGGCCTCGATCTCGGCCTGGTAGGTGGCGAGGTCGCCCTCGCGCAGGGCGGCATCGGCGGCCTCGAAGTGCGCCGCCGCCTCCTCGAGGAGCGCCCGGATCTGCTCCTCGGCCGACCCGGTCGGCGGCCCCTGCCCGCCGGGCGGCTCGACGACCTCGCCGGAGAGCGAGTCCTCCAGGGCCTGCTGGAGGTTCGTCCCGATGCCGACCCGCCCCCCGTTCACGACCAGCACGCGCTTGAGCTCCGGGATCGCGTTCGCCTGGGCCGAGCGCACGTAGACCGGCTGGACGTAGAGGAGGCCGTCGTCCACGGGGATGACCAGGAAATCGCCGAAGAGGACGTCGGAGCCCCCGCGGGAGAGCAGCGTCCGCTCCGAGGAGAACCGCAGGTCCTGGTTGATGCGGGCGAAGACCTGCTCGGGCCCCTCCACGTTCTGCCCCGTCGGGAACTGGTAGGCGAGGATGGTCCCGTACTCGGGACCCGGGTCGGCGGTCACGGCGAGCCAGGCCACCAGGTTCTGGCGTCCCTGCGGGGTGAAGGGCTGGATCAGCACGAACCGCTCGCGGTCGTCGCCCGGCAGCCGCATCAGGAGGTAGTAGGGGCGCATCGGCACCGTCGTCTCGACCCCCGTCACCGTCTCTCGGGTCTGCGTGGGGTCGACCGGGATGGCCCAGAAGTCCTGCTTGCCGTAGAAGACCTCGGGGTCGGTCACGTGGTAGCTCGCGTACTGGGCCGCCTGGACCTGGAACAGGTTCTCCGGGTACCGGAAGTGCTCCACGAGGGCGGGGGGCGCGTCGCTGGCCGGCGTGAAGAGGTCGGGGAACGCCCGCTGCCAGACCCGGATGATGGGGTCCGTGGGGTCCGTGACGTAGTACGTCATCGTGCCGTCGAAGGCGTCCACGACCACCTTGACGGAGTTCCGGATGTAGTTCACCTCCCCGACCAGGGGCGGCGCGCCGGACTGCGGCGGAGCCACCACGTCCTCCAGCCGGATCGGCTGCGAGTAGGGGTAGCGGTCGGTCGTCGTGTACGCGTCCCAGATCCACACCAGCCGACCGTCCACGATGGCCGCGTAGGGGTCGCCGTCGAAGCGCAGGAACGGCGCCGCCCTCGGCACCCGCTCGTAGATGCTGCGGTAGATCAGGATCCGGCTGTCGCCCTGGATCAGCCCCGAGATCAGCAGGTTGACGTCGCGGAAGCGCCAGGCGAACAGGGCCCGCTCGAGGAAGCCGCCGATGGGGATGCCGCCGCGGCCCGCGTACCGGTAGGTCACCTGCTCCTGGTCGTTCTGGGGCGTCCCCTGGTAGTCGAGCTCGTCCGTGCCGGTCCGGACCACGACGAACGGCACGTCGCTGATCTCCCCGTAGTAGATCCGCTGCCCGTCCCCCTCGAGCGGCGGCTCTCCGGTCGGCGGGATGTCCCGCAGCGTGAAGACGGGCGCCCCCTCGGGGGTCGCGGTGTTCACGGCCGAGGCGACGGCGCCGAAGCCGTGGGTGTAGAAGAGGTGCCGGTTCTGCCAGGTGTTCCCGCCCGCCGGGATCTGGGCCTGGCTGATCTCACGGGCGGAGAGCATGACGAGGCGGCGCTGCCCGCCGATCGGGTAGCGGTCGACGTCGACGTCGCCGAAGGCGTAGTACTGACGGATCCGCTGGAGCCCTTCGTAATCCTCGCGGAGCACCTCGGGTCGCCACAGGCGGATGTTGGAGATCGTGCCGGGGTTCGCGGCGATCTGTTCCGCGGTGACCCGGGAAGACGCCGAGCGCTGCTGGGTCGCGATGCGGTCGAGGCCGAACGCGGCGCGGGTCGCCTCGATGTTCAGCCGGATGTAGGGACGCTCGCGCTGCAGCTCCTGGGGGGCGACCCGGAAGCGTTGCACGAACGCCGGATAGATGGCGCCGGCGACCACCGAGACCAGCGCCAGCAGACCGACGGCGATGACGGGGAGCGCCCAGCCCCGCAGCCGGATGTTCGCGAAGAACAGCACCGCGCAGACGATGGCGATGAACGCGAGGATCCGCAGCGCGGGGAGCTGCGCCTTCACATCCGTGTAGGAAGCCCCCGCCACGACCCCCCGGGGGGAGGTGAGCAGGTCGAAGGTGCCGAGCCAGTACCCCCAGGCCTTCACCACGAGGAGGAGGCCGAGGAGGACCGAGAGATGCGCCTTCACCTGGGGCGTCACCTTCTCCTCCGCCCCGGTCGCCTGCGGTCGGATCCCGCCCCACAGGTAATGGCCGAAGGCGACGAGGACGAGGATGCCGACGAGCGCCGAGAACAGCCACCCCTGCACGAACTCCAGCCAGGGGAGGCTGAAGACGTAGAACGCGGCGTCGCGTCCGAGGATCGGGTCGCGGAACCCGAACCCGATGCCGGATGAGTGCCGCCACAGGAGGAACGTCCGCCACTCCCCCGTCACACCGAGGCCGACGAAGAGGGCCACGAGGGCCGAGAACGCCGGCAGGAGCCACCGCAGGTACGGCTCGGCGGCCATCCGGTAGCGCTCGAGGATCTCCTGCTCGAGGCTCATCGGGCGGTAGCGCGGGCGCAGGCGCCGGACGATGAGCAGGTTCACGTACAGCCCGAGGAAGAACGCCCCCCCGAACACGAGGGCGAGCAGCCCCCGGGCACCGAGGATCCCCCAGAACACCCGGCCGAAGCCGACCTCCCGGAACCAGAGGACCTCGACGAAGAAGCCCGACAGGCCGGTGAGCAGGAGCGCCGCGACGACGACGCCCCCGACGACGATCCAGGGCCACCGCCGGCCCTCGGCGACGGGGATGCGCATCACCATCGTTCGAGCTCTCCTTCGGAGGTACGGGCGGACCACGGGGGCCCGGAGCGGCAGCCTATCACCCGCCCTCGCCACGACCCTCGAGGTACGTGAGGGCGTCGTCGAGATCATGCGTGTCGTATGCCAGCGAATCGGCGGCATCGACGATCTGCGCCTCCAGGAAGGGCTGCGGATAGCTGATGTAGGGCCGGACTTCGGGTGCCTCGCGTTGCTTGCTGTGATAAGCCATCGACTCCAGAAGCTCGTAGGTCAGGTTAAGCCCGCGAAAGCCAGGGTAGCGGTGCTCCAACAATTCCACCAGCCGCAGGCCGTGCCGGTTGTGCTCATAGCCGCCGTGGTCCTTCATGCACTGATCCAGCGCCGTTTCACCGGCATGACCGAACGGCGGATGACCGAGATCATGGGCCAAGGCAATGGCCTCGGTCAGATCTTCGTTCACGCCCAACTCCCGGGCCAGCGTCCGGCTGATCTGGGCGACTTCGAGCGTGTGCGTCATGCGCGTCCGGTGGTGGTCGCTGTAGTCGTTGACGAGCACCTGAGTCTTGTACATCAAGCGACGAAACGCGGCGCTGTGGACGATCCGGTCCCTGTCCCGCTGGTAGAGCGAGCGGTAGGGATGCTCCTTCTCGGGATACTTCCTGCCGCGGCTCGAAGCTGACCGCATGGCATACGGTGCCAGCAGCGTCTCTTCGCGTTCGTAGGATTTCGCTTCTGGAGGTGGGTGGATCATCGAAGGTTCCTCACGGGGTCATTGCCCGAAAGTGTTCCTGTAGCAGTTCCCACAGGGCCGACAGCGACTGGGAGATGACCTTGGCATCGCCCAGAACCGGCATGAAGTTCGTGTCTCCGCTCCATCGGGGTACGACGTGCCAGTGCAAGTGGCCCGGCAGGCCCGCCCCTGCCGCGGTGCCGAGGTTCATGCCGACGTTGTATCCGTCGGGACGAAGCAGACGGTCCAAAGTCTCCAGGCACCGGGCGAGCAGGGTCTGCGAGTCCAGGACTTCCTCAGTGGTCAGGCGATTTGGTCTGGCTTCGTGTCGCCTCGGCGCGATGAGGAGGTGCCCGGCGTTGTAGGGGTAGCGATTAAGGATCACGACGCTCTGTTGAGATCGGTACACAATCAAGTTTTCTCGGTCCTGCGCCGCTGCCAAGCCGGAGCAGATGAAGCATTCTTGTTGGTTCTCTGGACGAGCCGCCGTGACGTATTGCTGACGCCAAGGCGCCCAGAGCAAGTTGAGACGTGAGTCCACAGCCAAATCTCCCGCGAACCTCGTCGCTTGCCAGATTCCCATGCTCCGGTCGGGTCGAAATCGCCAACGTGAGCCGGGAAGACACGAACCGGGAATTGCACCATATGTGAGGTATGGTACACTGCGATTCTGCGATGGGGCACGAACCCAGGACCGATTTCGCGTTCCCGCCCAGCCGAGTTCACGGAGCCAGAACATGACGACCGCATGCCGAACTTCTCTGCCTCCTTTGTTGCTGGCCGGCCTGAGCGTCCTCCTTCTTGGAGCCTTCAGGTTCTCCGCAGCGGACGATGGAAACTGGCAGAAATTGACGGCGGACGACTTCGCCAACGTCAACTGCAATCCGGACACTTGGCAGTGGAAAAACGGCCTGCTGTATTGTACCGGCACTCCGGTAGGGGTTCTGCGGACGGTCAAGCAGTTCAAGAACTTCGAGTTGGAACTGGAATGGCGGCACCTGAAATCTGGCGGCAATTCCGGGGTTTTCATCTGGGTGCCGGAATCCTCGCTGAAAGACCTCAAACCCAATCAGCTGCCGCATGGGATCGAGATTCAGGTGCTAGATCACGGCTACAAGGAAATCTACGAAAAGCAGACGGGCAAGAAGGCCGACTGGTTCACCACGCATGGCGATGTCTTTCCGGTCGGTTCTTCCAAGATGAAGCCGTTTCCGCCCACCTCGCCGGATGGCAGCCGCAGCTTCCCTAAGAAGCACGTCAGCAAAGGTGTCGGCGAGTGGAACCACTACCGCATCCGGGCGGTCAACGGCGAAGTCCGGCTCTGGGTCAACGGCGAGGAAGTGTCGGGAGGTTCGGATTGCCAACCGGCCACAGGTTATATCGCCCTGGAATCCGAAGGCTCGCCAATCGAGTTCCGCAACATCCGCATCCGCGAATTGCCCTGACCCTGAGGCAATCGCGCTGAGCAGAAAACGGAACGGCCGTCTTATCGCCGGGGTTGACCCGGAGGCTGCGGCGGCTCCGAGGGGGCTTCAGGCTTCGTTTCCGCGCCAGCCTCTTTCTCCAGCGGTTGGTTGGCAGGGGCGGTCAGGTCGATGCCGCCCGGTCCGCCCCGCGGTGGTCCAGGCGACTGGCCCATTTGCATCGGCGGAGCGACGCCAGGTGGAAGTTTTGGTGCTGGCTGCGGATACCAGTGGTAGCCGAAGATGGCCATGACCAGCATTCCCGCTGCCAACCCGGCCAGAAACCCGGCAACCGTGCTCACCACGATGGTAGGCAGCTTTGTTGCTGGACCCGAAGCGAAATGGATAGCATGACACACAATCACCACGAGCAGCGCTCCAACAGCCGCGTACCCGTAGACTTGAGAACTATCGATCACGAACCCGCCGTCAGCCTGACCCAGCATGAAAATCCTCCCTGCGCTACCCGGGATGACACCATCTCTGCGATTTTCTCTCGGAAGTCGTTCGCTAGGGTAATGAGTGAAAAACCCCGACGCAAGGAGTGCCATACGCACCAGGACGAAACCACGCGGAAATTGTTCGCTTCATCCCGCGGAGTCGTATTCATGCTCCGAAAAGCGCTTGCGATGCTGTGGCTGCTCCTCGTGGTAAACAACGGCTGGGCGCAAAAGCCGCCTGACGAAGCTGTGAAGGCACTGCGGGTTGCCGCTGGGTTGCGGGTCGAGCTTTTTGCGGCCGAACCGATGCTGGTCAATCCGACCTGCCTCGATGTGGACCACCGAGGCCGCGTCTGGGTCTGCGAGTCGGTCAACTACCGCTGCGACCTCCGTAAGGTGCCCCGAAATCGGGCCGAAGGGGATCGTGTGCTGGTCCTGGTGGATACCGACGGGGATGGCAAAGCCGAGTCCGTCCACACTTTCTACCAAAGCCCGGACTTTATCGCTCCGCTTGGCATTGCCGTCATGCCGCTGCCGGATGGACGCGGTCAGCGTGTGTACGTCTGCCATTCGCCGCATCTGTACGTTTTCGATGATCTCGACGACGACCTCAAGGCCGATGGACCGCCACGCATCGTCTTGACAGGGTTCCGTGGCTACGATCACGACCACGGCTTACACGGCGTGCATTTCG
>ML214190.1:862-6152 GCA_004366195.1 Actinomycetota bacterium | reverse complement strand
CCCGGAGCGCCTCGCGTACCTCACGCAGACCACGCTCTCGGTGGACGAGACGAACGAGATCGTGGCGGTGCTGCGGGAGCGCTTCCCGCAGATCGTGGGGCCTCCTCGGGAGGACATCTGCTACGCGACCCAGAACCGGCAGGACGCCGTGAAGGAGGTCGCCCGTCGGTCGGACGTCGTCCTCGTGATCGGCTCGGTGAACTCCTCCAACTCCAACCGGTTGGCGGAGGTGGCGCGGGAGATGGGGACCCCGGCCTACCTCGTGGACGACGAGACGGAGGTCGACCCGGCCTGGCTGGAGGGGGCGGAGGTGGTCGGCCTCACGTCCGGCGCCTCGGCGCCGGAGTGGCTGGTGGAGCGGATGCTCGCGTTCCTCGCCGCGCTCGGCGCGACGGAGGTGGAGGAGGTCCGGCTCACCACCGAGCACCTGCGGTTCGCCGACGTCCGGCTGTGAGCCGTCAGGTCCAGGGCGAGTACTGGTCGCGGTCCTCCTCCTCCGGCTCGAGGTAGGGGATCGCGACCAGCGTCTTCGTCCGGATCACGCCGGGCAGGGGGAGGATCCGGTCGACGATCACCCGCGCGCCCTGCTCCCAGGGGTACGGGATCTCGACGAGGAGGTCGTACTCGCCGGCCACGAGCGCGACGGCGGAGACCTCCTCCAGGGCCCCCAGGCTCTCCAGCAGGCCGGAGGCCGCCCCGGGGGCGGCCTCGACGTGGACGAGGCAGGCGTCGCCCTGGTGCTGGAGCGGGATGGGGGTCATCATGCCGCCGCCGACGAGGCCGAGGACGTCGCCGGGGACCACCGGCGTCGTCACCGTGCGCTCGACGCCCTCGATCCGGTGGATCCGCCGGACCACGGTCTCCGCGATCGTGGTGAGGTCCGGACCGTGGGCGGCCGCCACCGCGTCCCAGTCGCCGACGGTGAGGACGGCGGCCCTGACCCCCTTCGTCACCTTGAGCTGGACCAGCACGTCCTCCACCCGGCCGGGGCGGATCCGCAGGTAGACGAAGGCGTCCACGTCGGCAGGCTAGGCCCGCGGATGGGTCCGCGCAAGGACCCGGCCTCACGCGTCGGCGAGGCCGATCCCGCCGCAGGGGTCGTCAGTCGGTCGACACGGGCTCGCGCGCGCGGCAGAGGGCGGCGAGCTCCGCCTCGCCCTCCTCCGGGCCGACGGCGATCAGGCGGTCGCCGGCGCGGAGCACGAAGGCACCGCGCGGCCGGTAGATCCAGCGCTGGCCCCGCTGGATGGCGAGGACGAACATCCCGGTCTCGGTCTCGACGCGCAGGTCGCGGAGGCTGCGGCCGTCGGCGGGGGTCCGGGGCTCGACCACGACCTCGGCGCTCGTCTCCTCCGTCTCCTCCAGCGCCATCTGGACGACGGGGTGGAGGGGTTCGCCGTGCTCGACGTACCAGGTCATGTCGCGGGCCGCGTCGCAGATCGACTCGCTGGCGGCGGCCAGCCGGATCAGACCGCGGAGCTCGTCCACGTTCCGCGCCTCGGGGGCGGCCCGGAGCACCCAGGACTCGAGCTCGTCCTGGAGGGCGTCGGCGCGGCCCTCGAGGGTGGCGACCTCGGCGGCGAGCGCCCGGTCGTTGAAGAGCAGGGCCGAATAGGCGAGCCCCACCGCCGCCTCGGCCAGGTCCTTCATCTCGACGAGGATGTCCACGGCCCGGTCGAGCTCGGAGAGCGGCGGCCCCTCGACCTCAGGCGCCTGGGGGAGCTCGGGGGCGCCCGCCAGCGCCCGCACCAGGTTCACGCCCTCCTCCGGGCCCCGGACGAGCAGCACGTCGCCCTCGCGGACGACGTCGTCCGGGCCGGGGTCGAACCGCCACTCCGTCCCCCGGCGGATCGCCATGACCCACATGCCCGTCTCCGTCGGGAGCGAGAGGTCGCGCAGGGTGCGCCCGATCATCTGCGAGCCCTCGCGGACCTTCACGCGCGCCGTCATCTCGTCGGCGTGCCGGAGGTCCGGCCGGAGAGCGTCCGGGATGCCGAGGCGGGCCGCCACCACCCGAGCGATGTCGGAGGCGGCGTCGCCGATCTGCTCGATCGCGTCGGCGATCCACAGCACCCCGGCCATGCCCTCGGCGTCCTCGGGGCTCCGCGCGGCCAGCATCGCCGTCGTCCGCAGCGCCCGCAGGTGCTCGCTCATCCGCTCCTCGAGGCGCTCGACCTCCTCGGCCAGCTTCTCCTCGTTGAAGAAGACGGCGGCGTAGGCGAGGTCCACCATCAGCTCGGAGGCGTCCTTCGCCTCGACGAGCAGATCCTTCACGTTCCTCGGTTGGTCATCCATGCGCGGTCACGCCGAAGAGAAGGATAGCGGCGACGAGGCACAGCATGCCGCCGAGGTCCATGACGCTGGAGCTCACCGGGATGCCGTGATTGTCGGGGTCGAAGCCGAACCGGAACGAGGCGACCGCGCTCACGTAGGCGACGGCCGAGGAGAGGACGGTCGCGAGCATCCCGGCGGTCAGGCTGATGGCGATCATCACCCAGAAGCCGGGGCTGGCGCGCCCGGTCAGGGCGCTGATCACGTCGGCGGAGAGGCCGACCATCGTGAAGACGGAGAGGGCGAAGACGAAGTTCACCCCGATGTCGACCCAGGCCAGTCCGTGCGGCCAGGTGCGTGGCTGGATGACTCCGAGGTGCAGCTTCGAGGCCAGGCGGGCCGCCAGGATCCCGGACAGCGCGTTCGTGTCCTCGAGGAAGGGCGGGATCAGGACCAGGAGCGCGGGGTACGTGATGAAGTGCTCCAGGCGCGCCTCGACCACCGTGCCGGCGAGGATGTCGACGAGCCCGGCCAGGAACAGGACCGGCAGCGACTCCCGGACGATCCGCCGCGTGCGCGGCAAGTCGGTCACGAGCCCGTGGACGGTGGCCGCGAGGCAGAGCAGACCGGTGGCGAGGGCGACGGTGACGGTGACGCCGGGGATCTGGACCAGGAACGATGCCAGCCACAGCGCCGGCAGCGTGGCGATGTCTCCGGTGGCGGTGACGAGGGGCGCTGAGACCGAGTCCAGATCCCAGCCGCGCGCGTGCGATTGCACCGCGATGACGATGGTGGCGAGGCCGACGACGATGGACCCCAGCGCGCCGCCGATGATCGAGACCACCACGAAGTCCGCGATCGAGATCGAGCGGAAGCCGAACGCGCCCGCGGCCAGGCGGGCGGCCGCGCCGAGGAACAGGGACGTCGCGAGGGTGAGATAGACGGAGGCGAGCACGTTCTGCCCGAGGAAGCCCGAACGGTCGCGGGAAACGTCGAACTGCCCGGCGTGGATGCCCGTGCCCAGGCGGGACCCGAGCGCGCCGAAGATATTGCCGCGCATGCCGATCGCCGCCGGGATGAGCAGGAAGAGGCTGGGCAGCCGTTCGAGCGAGTCGCTCATGAAGGACAGCGCGAGGCCGGCGAGGAGGTCCCCGCCCGAGCTGACGAACAGCGCGGCGAGACCCTGGCGGAGCGTGCGCCGCTCGCTCCGCCAGTACGCGCGCAGGCGCTGAGCACGCTGCGAGAACCACGCCATAACGGGACGGCCATCGCTTTCCTCGGTCCTCCGGCGCCCGCTCGTGCGGGACCCGAGGCAGTATGCGGCCTGGCCGCATCCCCGGACAACCGGGTCATCGGACGAGCGCGTCGTCCACCCAGTCGCGGGTGAGGAACAGCCAGAAGGCGAGGCCGGCGAAGGGGCCGTAGCGCCGGAACCGTCGTTCGATCGCCCGGTCGCTCGCCGTGCGCCGGCCGACCTTCGCCGCGTAGGTCGGAAGGGTCCAGGAGTCGAGGATCAGCCGATGGTATCGGCCCAGGGTCATCATGATGTGCGCGGCGGCGTACGGCCCGACGCCGGGGAGCGCGAGGAGCCTCCGCTCGACCTCCTCGTCCGGCAGCTCGGGGTCGCGCGCGAGGTCCTCCAGGTCGAGCCGGCCCTCCGCCGCGGCTTCGGCGATCGCCAGCAGGTACGCCCCCCGGTACCCGGCCCGCGCCACCTCGCGGTAGAAGCCCTCCCCGGCCTCGGCCATGCGCTCGGGGGTGGGGAAGGCGCGCCCGTGGGGGCCGCTCGCCGGCGCCTCCGGCGCCGGCTCGCCGAGGTGCTCCACGATCGCACCGACCATCCGCCGCGTCGCCGACCACGCGCAGTTCGTCGTGCAGATGGTCTTCACCACGTCCTCGAAGACGGTCGGGCTCCGCAGCATCCTTCCCGCCCCCCGCGTCACCCAGGCGAGCTCGGGATCATCCGCCGCGAGCGCATAGAAGGGCGAGAGGTCGGCGTCCAGTCGGAGCACGTGCCGGACCGTCCTCCCGAGCTCCCCGAGCTGCTCGGCCGAGGGCGCCCGTCCGAGCACGGTCACCGCGGCGCACCCGTCGCGACCGGCGTGGACCCGGACGGTGCGAGGGCGCCCCCGCGCCGTGCGCAGGGTGATCTCCAGCGAGCGGTGGCCCACGCTCGGCCGCATCGGCGGGAGATCGACGAACCCGTGGGAGGAGAGCGTCCGTCGGAGGTCCACCGGCTCGCCGCCGCGCCCGACGAGGGGGATCTCGACGGTCCTCACCGGCCCGCCCGCCGCTGCCGCTCGCGGAAGGCGCGGACCTTGGCCCGGTTGCCGCAGGTCTCCATCGAGCACCACTTGCCGGAGCGGTTCCTCGAGCGATCGAAGAAGACGGCGCGGCAGGTCGGGTCGGCGCACAGCTTGAGGTGGGCGAACGAGCCGTCGACGGCGGCGAGGAAGGCGACGGCGAGTAGATGCCCGAGGGCCGCGGCCGCCCCGGTGCCCCGCGGCTCGATCGTCGGGGCCCTGCCCGGGTGGAAGTGCGGGTGGAGGCCGGCCTCGATGCCGAGCCGGTCGATCACCTCGGCGTCATCCGGGGCCAGCCGGTCGCCGCCCGCCGCGATGAGGTTCCGCAGGGCCCGACGCAGCGCGAGCGCGGTCTCGCGCTCGGTCTCCCCGAAGCGTTCATCCGGTGTCAGCAGCCCCCGCTCCACGAGGAAGTCCCGGATCATCTCGAGTGGGGGATCGACCTCCCGCCCCGAGGGCTCGTGGTCGTGGAGGTTGAGGAAGCGTTGGAGGACCTCGAGCTCCCCCGGGGCGGGAGCGGTGTCGTCGTGGGTCCGGATGTCGATCATGCCGTTCGCAGTGTGACACCAGCGAAGCTAGTTGACAAGTTACGATAACCGGTATAGGGTCGGCGCAGGTTACAGACTCGCGGTGAGCGGGGAAGGCCCCGAGAAAGGGGAGCGGTGCAGGGGCACGAGGGGTTGATGCGGGAGATGGGGGCCGCGGAGGTCCGGTGA
>ML214190.1:0-852 GCA_004366195.1 Actinomycetota bacterium | reverse complement strand
AGGGGTGCCTTCATCGTCGTCGTGCTCGTGGTGGCGTTCTGGGCCCTCCTGTGGGCGGGGGCGCTCTGGGTCGGGCCCGACACGCGGGACGGGCGCGACTGGGCGGAGCACGCCCCGGCGGCCGGTCGCCCCGGGCGTCCCTTCGACTGAGTAGCATCCTCGCTCGTGATCGAGGTCACCGCCTGGGCCGCCGACATCCTCCGGCGCACGACGGAGGCGGCGCGCCGCCTCAACCCGGCGGCGACCGTCCGCCTGCAACGCTCCCCGGAGGGCGTGGCGTTCGTGCTCACCGACGAGCGGCCCGAGGGGGATGAGCTCGTGCGCGGCGAGGGGTTCGAGCTCCTCGTCGAGGCCGGCCTGGACGGCACGGTGGACGTCGTGGAGCCTCACGATCGCTTGATCCTCCGGCCGCCGGGGGATCCCGAGCGGAGCGTCCGGGGCGCGCACGGATGACCGACGTCCGCGCCGAGCTCGAGGCTGTCCGCGACGAGCTGCGGGCCGAGCTCGCGGAGCTCACCGCCGTCCCTCGCGACCCGGTCGGGGCGGTCTCCTTCGGCAAACGGGTGGGGGAGGGGACGTCGCAGGCCGTCGAGCGCATCGCGCAGGTGGACGCGGCGAGGCGCCTCGACGCCAAGCTCCGGGACGTCGAGCGCGCGCTGGTCAAGCTCGAGGAGGGCACCTACGGGGTCTGCGACGGCTGCGGCGTCCGCATCGCGCCGGAGCGCCTCGAGGCCATCCCCTGGGCCGTCCGCTGCGTCCGCTGCGCCGCGGCCCGCTGAGGATCAAGCCGGCTCGCCGGCCCGGTAGCGCCGGAGCTCCGGCACGCGCCAGGCGAGCAGGGCGGCGCCGAGG
>SIRV01000174.1 GCA_004366195.1 Actinomycetota bacterium | reverse complement strand
GGGGCAGGCGAGCGAGCCGGTCCACGACGGGGTTCGGCCGCCGACCGAGGTCCAGGTCGTCGTCCCGCCGTACGATCGCCGCCTGCACGAGCGCCGCCCCCGGCGAGCGGAGCGGCTCGGGCGGGAAGGGCTTGGGCCGGAGGCCGACCAGGGGGAGCGTGGTGTACTCGTCCTCGATCCCGAGCGCGAGCCCCGAGAGGATCCGCCCCCCGAGGCGGCAGGGGCCGACCCCGCCGCCCGTGTAGCCCAGCCCGTAGTGCACGGCACCCCCGGGGAGCGTCCCGAAGAAGGGGAGGTGGAGGCCGGTCACGTCCATCGGGCCTCCCCACGCACACTCGAACCGCACATCGGCCAGGGTTGGGAACCAGCGGGCGAAGTCCCGGATGAGCCGCCCCACGCTCGTCGGGTCGTAGCGGAGGCGCCGTCCGAGCCCCGTGCCGAGCCCGGCCCGCGCCGAGGCCGCGCCGAAGGCGATCCGCCCGTCGCGGGTCGTGCGGACGTAGTGGAGGGCGGTGCGGAAGTCGTAGATGCCCTCGCCGCCGGTCCACCCGATCTCGGCGAGCCGGTCGGGGATCGGCTCCGTCAGCACGATGTACGTCCCGCGCGGCATCACCGTCCGCCGGAACGCCGGCAGGGGCGCCGCGTACGCGCCCAGGGCCAGCACGCCGGCCCGCGCGCGGACCTCGCCGCTCGGGGTCTCGACGAGAGCGCTGCCGCGGGTGCCGCGGAACCGGGCCACGGGCGTGCCCTCGAAGATCCGGACCCCGCGCGCGAGGAGCTCCCGTCGCAGGCCCCGCGCCAGGCGGGCCGGCTGCAGGATCGCGGCGCCGGGCGTGAGGACGCCGGCTCGGAACACCGGCGAGTCGCATCGCGCGCGGACCTCGGCCGGCGTGAGCTCGACGAACCAGTCCGAGCCGAGCCGCCGGGCGGCCTCCATGGTGCTGCGCCACGCCCCGTCCTGCGCCGGCGAGGTGGCGACCCCGAGGTGCCCGGCGGGGGTGAACCAGGCGTCCACCCCGTGCTCGGCGCACCAGGCGCCGATCTCGGCGATGCAGGCCTCGGCGGCGAGGCCCACCCGCCGGCCGTCCTCCGGGCCGAGCTCGGCCTCCAGGATCTCGGCCTCCTCCCACAGGCCGTTGCAGAACCCGCCGTTCCGGCCGGAGGGGCCTCCCCCGCAGATGTCGGCCTCGAGGAGCACGACGTCGATCCCCGGCGCGCGCTCGAGCAGGAACCAGGCCGTCCACATCCCCGTGTAGCCGCCGCCCATCACGACGACGTCGCAGGTCGTATCGCCGGGGAGGGGTGGTGTCTCGGTGCCGGCGAGCTCGGGGTCGGCCAGCGCGTCCTCGAGCCACCACGAGCCACGAGCCGGACGCGGGAGCTCAGCCATCGCCTGCCTCCTCCGGGGGGAGGACGAGGCAGAACTCGTTCCCCTCGGGGTCGGCCATCACGACCCAGCGGTAGCCGAACTCGTCGAAGGTCCCCGGTGAGACCCGGGTGGCCCCGAGGGCCTCGGCGCCGGCCCGCGCCTCCTCGAGGTCCGTGACGGCCACGTCGAGGTGGAGGCGGTTCTTCACGGTCTTCGGCTCCGGCACGCGCTGGAACCGGAGGGTCGGGACGCCGGGGGCGGGGCGCAGGTCGACGTAGGTCGGACCGGCACCCTCGGCCGAGGCGACCTCGGTGCCGAAGACCGCGGCCCAGAAGCGCGCGAGCGCGAGCGGGTCCGCGCAGTCGATGGTGACGGCGTCGAGCTTCCCGATGGTCATCGTCAGTGCGCCCCCAGGTTGTAGCCGAGGCGCCGCGGCAGGCGCGCGACGAACCGGGTGAGGGGATCGGCGCGCCGGCCGGCGTCGGCGAGGTCGTCCTCGCGCAGCACGGCGGTGTTGACCAGGGCCGCGCCGAGGCTCCGCACCGGCTCCGGTGGGAAGCGCTTCGGCTCCCGGGAGACCACGGCGAGGCGGGTGAACCCGTCGTCGGCGTGGGTGGCGAGGGCGGCGAGGATCTTCCCGCCGAGGTGCGAGGGGCCGACGCCGTTGCCGGTGTAGCCGAGCCCGTAGTGGACGTTCCCGTGCCGGCCGAGGGAGCCGAAGAAGGGCATCGTGAGGCCGCTCACGTTGATCGGCCCGCCCCAGGCGGCCTCGATCGGGACGTCGGCGAAGGGCGGGAACCACCGCGCGAGGTCGGCGGCGACCCGCCGCGCGAAGCCCTCGTGGTGGTCGTAGCGGCCGTCGATCCGCTGCGAGAGCCCCGGCTGGAGCCCGCCGAGGCCGAGCGCGATCCGTCCGTCCGGCGTGGTCCGCGCGTAGTGGACCGAGGGGCGGACGTCGTGGATCGCCTCGCCGCCGGTCCAGCCGAGCGCCTCCAGGCGCTCCGGCGCCGGGGCGGTGATCACGATGTACGAGCCGCGGACCGTGAGGTAGGGGGCGACCGGCCGCCACCACGTCGCCCACGCGCCGAGGCCGACGACCGCCTCGCCGGCCCGGACGCGCCCACCGGGGGTCTCGATCTCGACCGGCTTCGAGGCCCGGAACCGAAGGACCGGCGTGCCCTCGTAGATCCGGACGCCGCGCTCGATCAGCACGCGCCGGAGCCCGCGGGCGAGGCGGGCGGGCTGGACGTTCGCGGCGTCGGGGATGAGCAGGCCGTCGCGGAAGACCGGCGAGGCGCACCGGCCCCGAACCTCCTCGGGCGCGAGGAGCCGGTACTCGTCCTCCAGCCCGAGCCGGCGGGCGACCTCCAGCGTGCCGCCGAAGCGCCCCTGGGCCGCCGGGTTCGTGGCCACGGCGAGCACGCCGGCGTGACGGAACCAGGCGTCCACGCCGTGGGCATCGCACCACGCGCCGATCTCGCCTGGCGAGCGGCCGCAGGCCATGAGGAGCTCGAGGGCGGCCGCCTCGCCGTAGGTGGCGACCACGTCGACGATGTGCCCCCACCAGCCGTCGCAGAACCCCCCGTTGCGGCCGGAGGGGCCGCCGCCGCAGATGTCGGCCTCGAGCAGCACGACGTCGATCCCGGGGTCTCGCTCCTTCAGGAACCACGCGGTCCACATCCCGGTGAAGCCGCCGCCGAGGATCGCCACGTCGGCCGCGACGTCGCGCCCGAGGGGCGGCGCCTCGGGGCCCGCGAACTCGGGATGCGCGAGGGCCTCCTCCAGCCACCAGCTGCGGCGCGCGGGTCGGATCGGTGCGGGCATGCTCGTCGCTCCTCGCTCCTCGTGTGCGGCCCCCATCCTGCCGCACCGCGGGCCGGCCTGCACGCGGGAAGGAACCGGCGTCCGTGGTTGTTCAAGCGGAGGTATGGAGCGACCCGGGGAGGAACCGCGGCGGGTCTGGACGGAGGCCGACGGGCCGATGCCCGCCGTGTACCTCGGCCACGGCGCGCCCACGCTCGTGGACGACGAACGCTGGACGACGGAGCTCGCCGCGTGGGCCCGGACGCTGCCGCGGCCCCGGGCCATCCTCGTGGTCTCCGCCCACTGGGAGTCGGCGCCCCTCACGCTCGGCGCGACCGCGGACGCGGTTCCCCTCACCTACGACTTCTACGGGTTCCCGCTCCGCTACTACCAGATGACCTACCCGGCGCCCGGCGCGCCCGAGGTGGCCGAGCGCGTGAAGACGCTCCTGCCGCACACGGAGTCCGTCGTGGAGCAGCCCGATCGCGGCCTGGACCACGGCGCCTACGTGCCGCTCATGGTCATGTACCCCGAGGCCGACGTGCCGGGGCTCCGGCTGTCG
>SIRV01000173.1 GCA_004366195.1 Actinomycetota bacterium | reverse complement strand
TCTTCTTCTGCCAGCCCTTCTCGTCCTTCTCCTTCTTGGACTTCTTCGCCTTAGTCGGCATCCAGCGGTGTCTCCTCCTCTGCCATCGGAGCGCCAACCGTGGCCGGGGCCGACCAGTCGCCGGAGCGCGTCTGGCGCTCGACCCTGGCCGTGGCCCACCGCAGGCTGGGACCCACCTCGTCGGCCTCGATCTCGACGACCGTGCGCTTGTCGCCCTCCTGCGTCTCCCAGGATCGCATCTGGAGCCGCCCGGCGACGATGACCCGGGTCCCGCGCGTGAGGGACTCGGCGATGTTCTCCGCCAGGCTCCGCCAGGCGTTCACCGTGAAGTACGAGGTGTCCCCGTCCCTCCAGGTGCCGGCCTCGTCCCGGTAGCGACGGTTGACGGCGACGCGGAACTTCACCACGGCCGCGCCGTTCGGCGTGTACCGCAGCTCCGGGTCGTCCGTCAGGTTGCCGACGATGATGATCTGGTTGTCGCTCGCCACTGCCATCACCTTCCGTTCGCGTGCCGCTCCCCGGGCGATGGCGACCACCCGGGGAGGGGGAAGGTCCCTAGGCCGCCGCCCCCTTCACGACGACCTTGTGCCGCACCACCTCGTCCGCGAGGTGCAGCGTGCGCTCGAGCTCCGCGATCGCCGAGGGCTGCGCCGTGAACTCCACCACCACGTAGTACCCCTCCTGTTGCTTGGCGATCGGGTACGCGAGCCGCCTGCGCCCCCACCGGTCGACGCTCACGACGGTCCCACCGCCCTCGGCGACGACCCTGGTGATGCGCTCGATCGCCTGCCCGACGACCGATCCGTCGGCCTCGGCGGGCAGGATGAGCATGACCTCGTACCGCCTCAGTTCCCCACCTCCTCTGGTCTGGACGGCCCCCCGCGAGGGGGAGCAGGATGCTGGGTAGGCCTCCAGAGTCTACCGGCTGCCGCACGGGGCGACCCTAGCACCCCCCACCGACATCGCGCCGACGGGTAGACTCGCGGGACCGGCCGTGCACTCGGAAGGAGGCGCGAGCGATGATCACGGTCCTCGACGTGCGCAGGTTCAAGGCGGAGGGCAAGCGCTTCGCGATGCTCACCGCGTACGACCACCCGACCGCCCGCATCCTGGATGAGGCGGGCATCCCCGTCCTGCTGGTCGGCGACTCGCTCGCCACCAACGTCCTCGGCTACGAGAGCACCCTGCCCGTCACCATGGAGGAGATGCTCCATCACACGCGCGCCGTCGCCCGCGGGGCCCGCGACGCCATGGTCGTGGCGGACATGCCGTTCCTCTCCTACCAGGTCTCGGTGGAGGAGGGGATCCGCAACGCCGGGCGCTTCGTCAAGGAGGCCGGCGCCCACGCGGTGAAGATCGAGGGACCCCAGCTCGAGCTCATCGGACGCCTCGTCGAGCTCGGGATCCCCGTCATGGGCCACGTCGGCCTCACCCCCCAGTCCGTCCACGGCGACGAGGGCGTGGGCGAGCTCGTGCCCGAGGATCGACGCGAAGAACAGGCCGGTCGCGAGGACGGCGGCGGCCCAGTAGGAGCCCCCCGCGTCGGGGACCAGCGCGGGGAGGAGGCCGCCCGCCGCGTCCTCGACCAGGCCCTCGCCATCGAGAAGGTCGGCGCCTTCTCCATCGTCCTCGAGGCCATCCCGGCCGAGCTCGCCCGCGAGATCACCGCCCGCGTCCAGGTCCCGACGATCGGGATCGGAGCCGGCCCTCACTGCGACGGCCAGGTGCTCGTGCTCACCGATCTCCTCGGCCTCTCCGAGCGGATCCCGAAGCTCGCGAAGCCCTACGCCGACCTCCGCCGGGTCATCGCCGAGGCCGCCCGAGCCTTCGCCGAGGAGGTCGCCACGGGCGCCTTCCCCGACGAGGCCCACACGTACCGCTGAGCCGCCTCCCGGCGTGCCGGGGGCTCAACCGTCCGCCGGACCTGCCGATGGTTCCAGGGACGGCAAGGACCGCGGTCGCACCGGTCCCCACCGGTGCCCGCGAACACCCGGCAGGCGGTCGGAGAGCCCGCCGCCGGGAAGGTGCGGCGGGGCCGCCTCCCCCTCGGCGGCCCCGCTTCACGTGGGGACCCTGGACGCGTGCGAGAATCCGCCCGGTGGGCGAGCGCGCGCGGTCGTGGATCGGGCTCGGGACCGTCCTCACCTGTCTCGGGCTCACGCTCGCGGTCGGCCTCGCGATCAAGGCCCCGTGCGCCGGCGGGGACTGGTCCGACGGTCGGCAGTACCGCCGCCTCTGCTACTCGGACATCGTGCCGCTGCTCGGGACGGAGCAGCTCACCGGCGACCGCCTCCCGTACCTCGACGCCTGCGCGCCGAGCGAGACCAACTGCGACGAGTACCCGGTGCTCTCGATGTACGCGATGCGCCTCGCCGCATGGATCTCGGAAGGCACGGCGGGGTTCTTCGCGGCCAACGCGCTCCTGCTCACGTTCGCCGCCTTCGTCACGGTCCTCGCCGTGTACCTGCTCGTCGGGCCTCGCGCCCTCTACGTCGCCCTGGCTCCGACCCTCGCGATCTACGCCTTCATGAACTGGGACCTGCTCGCGGTGGCCCTCTCGACGGCGGCCGTCCTGGCCTTCGCGCGTCGGCGCGACGTGGCGGCCGGCGTCCTGCTCGGCCTGGGCGCGGCGGCCAAGGCCTACCCGGCGCTCCTCGTCATCCCCCTCGCCGCCGAGCGCGTACGCGAGCGCGACCCCGACGGTGGGATCCACCTCGCGTGGGCCGCGACCGGCGCGTGGGTCGCGGTGAACGCGCCGTTCGTCGTCGCGGCGCCGGCCTCCTGGTGGGAGTTCTTCCGCTTCAACGCGGCGCGCCCCGCGGACTGGGACAGCCTCTGGTTCATCGCCTGCCACCGCCTCACCGGACAGGCCTACTGCGAGCCGACCCGGCTCATCAACGCCGGGTCCCTCGTCCTGTTCCTCGGCTCGGTCGGCCTCGTGTGGTGGCTCAAGCGCCGGCGCGAGCCGGGCTTCTCGCGCCTCGCGCTCGGGCTGCCGGTGCTCGTCCTGTTCCTGCTCTCGAACAAGGTCTACTCCCCGCAGTACGGCCTGTGGCTGCTCCCCTGGTTCGCGCTCGCGCTGCCCTCGCCGTGGCTCTTCGCGGCCTTCTCCCTGGCGGACGTCGCCGTGTTCGTCACCCGCTTCTCCTGGTTCGCGGAGCTCGAGGGGCTCGGCGGCCTGCCCCTCGCCGCGTTCGAGGCGGCCGTCGTGGTGCGGGCGGTGATCCTCCTGGCGTGCGTGGTCGCCTGGGTGCGCCGGCCCCAGCCGGGCCCGCTCCCAGAGCGGGCCACGGCGTCCCCGCGTCCCGCCCCGGAGCCCGCCCCGACGTGAGCCCCGGGCGCCGCGTCCCGACCCGCCTGCGGGAGGCCCTCCGCGTCTGTCTCCCGGTGTTCCTGGCCGTCCGCCTCGGCCTGTTCCTCCTCGGGCTGCTCTCGGTCGGGCTCGTCCCGCCGATCGATCCCGTCTCGGTGCCGGGATGGCCGGCCCCGCCGATCCCGGACCCCGGGTGGCACGCCGCGATCACCGCCTGGGAGCGGTTCGACGCGCTCTGGTTCCTGCGCATCGCCGAGCGCGGGTACGCCGCCGGCGACGGCAGCGCCGCCTTCTTCCCGCTGTACCCGATGGCCATCCGGCTCGTCTCGTGGGCGCTCGGGGGGCATCCGCTCGCGGCGGCGCTGCTGGTCTCGAACCTCGCGTTCCTCGGCGCGCTCCTCGTCGTCTACGACCTCACCCGCGCCGAGCGCTCGGAGGCGGTCGCGCGGACCACGGTGGTGCTCCTCGCGACCTTCCCCACCGCCTTCTTCTTCCTCGCCCCCTACAGCGAGGCCCCGTTCCTGCTCCTCTCGGCGCTCGCGCTGTGGGCGGCGCGCCGCGGGCGGTTCGCGCTCGCGGGGGCGGCCGGCTTCGGGGCGGCCCTGACCCGGAACGTCGGGGTCGTCGTGGCGGCGGCCCTCGCGGCGGAGGCGTTCCAGCGGCGCCGCGAGGGCGACCGGGTCCTCGGGCGGGGGCTGCTCGCGGCCGGCGTCGCGGCCGGCGGGACCCTCGTGTACCTCCTGTCCTGGCAGGTGCGGAGCGGCGACCTCCTCGCGCCGCTGCACCAGCAGGCCACGTGGCAGCGGCGGTTCTCCCTCCCCTGGGACACCCTGATCCAGGCCACCCGGATCGCCGTCCGGTACCCCGGCGCGACGAACGGCCCGTACTGGCTCATCGACTGGCTTA
>SIRV01000172.1 GCA_004366195.1 Actinomycetota bacterium | reverse complement strand
GGCCGACCGGGCATTGGGGCGCGCGAGGCTCCTCGGTCTGGGATCCGGGACGCTGGCTGCGCTCCTCGGCATGCCTCCGCCGGTCTGCGCGGTGCTCGGCCTCTTGGCCCATCGAGCGTCGCTGCTCGCCCCGGCGCGCCGAGGGCTCGAGCGACGTCGCGAGGCCGCACGGGAGCTGCCCGTGCTCCTCGACCTCGTCGCGGCTGGGCTCGCGGCGGGGCTCACCCCTCCGCTCGCCGTCCGGCACGCGCAAGGGGCCGTCGTCGGTCCTCTCGCCGAGGAGCTCGGGGCGGCCTTGCACCGGGTGGAGCTCGGCGGCCGGTGGCGTGAGGAGCTCCTCGCGGTGGCCGACGTGCTGGCGGTGCCGGATCTGCGACGGGCGGTGGTCGCCCTGGAGTCGGGGGCGGTGGGCGTCGCGGACGCGGTCGCGGAGGTCGCCCACGAGGTGCGCGCCGCGGCACGCGCCGCGGCGGCGGAGCGGGCGCGCACGGCGCCGGTCAAGATGCTGTTCCCCCTGGTGTTCCTTGTCCTGCCCGCGTTCCTCCTCCTCACCGTGGCCCCGGTGCTCGTGGCCACGTTGCAGTCGATCCGCTGACCCGGAAGGAGGTGAGACCGTGCTGTGGTCCTGGTACGCGCGCGTCCGCGCCCGACTGGCCGACCAGGCGGGGCAGACGACCGCGGAGTACGCGCTCGTGATCTTGGCCGCGGCAGCCGTCGCGGTGGTGCTGATCGCGTGGGCCCGCTCGTCGGGGAAGCTCCCGGCGTTCTTCGACCAGATCATCGACCAGGTGATGGGGGATGCGAACGCGGCGTGAGCGGGGCTCCGCCGTCGTCGAGCTCGCCCTGCTCCTGCCGGTCCTGTTCCTCGTGCTCCTCGCGGTGGTCCAGGTGGGGGTGATCGCGCGGGACCGGCTGGTGCTCGAGGAGGCGGCGCGCGCCGGGGCGCGCGCCGCCTCCGTCACGCTGGACGAGGCGGAGGTGAGGGCGGCCGTCCTGCGGGCCGCCGGGCCCCTCGACCCCACGCGCCTGGAGCTCGAGGTCCTGCGCGAAGGCGCGCAGGGCGACGTCGTGGCCGTCGAGGTCCGCTATCGGGCCCGCGTGGCGGAGCCGATCGCGGGGTGGCTCATGCCGGCGGAGGTCGATCTCGGCGCGAGCGCTGCCATGCGGCAGGAGGTGGGATGAGGTCCCGGGGCGGCGAGCGCGGCTCGGTCACGCCGATCGCCGCGGCGTTCCTGGTCGTGCTGGCGGTGGTCGCGATGGCGCTGGCGGATGTCGCGCGGGTGCTCCTCGCCCGGAGCCGGGCGCAGACCGCCGCCGACGCCGCAGCCCTCGCCGCGGCCCAGAGCCTCGCGTTCCCCACGGGACTGGACCCCGAGCCCGCCGCCCGTGCCCTCGCGCAGCGGAACGGGGCGATCCTCGTGCGGTGCGCCTGCCGGCCGGGAACCTTCGAGGCGAGGGTCGAGGTGCGGGTCCCGGTCGGCGCGCTCCTGCTCGGACCGGACGACCTCAGTGCGGGGGGCGCGGCCCGGGCCGTGGTGGAGGTCCCCTGAGCGCGATCCGACCGCGCAATGAGGCTTCCGGTCGGCGGTCTCAGGCGCTCGGCGGCAGATCCACGATCCGGCCGTGGGCGCGGCCGTAGTCCCACACGTCGATCGCGGGAGGCTCGACGCCGAGGGTGGTGAGCGCGGTGCAGATCTGGCTGCGGTGGTCGCTGCCGTGGTGGAGCACCTGCGCGAGTCGGATCCCGAGGGGCGCGTGGGTCTCCGAGCCGTCGTCGCGACGGCGCACGAAGATCGCCGCCGGGTCGGGATCGCGGTCCAGCAGCTGCATCCAGCCGGCGCCGTGCCGCTCCATCTCCGCACGCAGGTCCGCCAGGTCCATCCGCTCCTCGTCGAGCAGGGGGATCGGCTCGCCGCTCGTCACCGCGAGGTACGACGCGTCGGCCGCCACGAGGTGGCGGAGCGTGTCGATGATCGAGCCGTACGTCCCCGGCGCCGTGGTCTCGAGCCGCGCGGGCTCGAGCTCCGCGCACGCGTCGATCAGTCGGATGGTGGCCCATACGTGGTGGGCGAAGGCATCGCGAAGGGCTCCCGCGTCCATGCGGCGGACGCTATCAGGCGCCGGCCCTCTCAAGGTCCGAGGGTGGGTGTACGATGCCAAGCACGATGACGACGGCGGGACGGCGTGCGAAGGGCGGCCTGAAGCCGAGGGGGCGGCGGGCGGTGCTCGCGACGGTCGACTACACGCTCGCCAAACGCGCCCTCCTCGGTGAGGTCCGTCACGGCCTGCGCTCGTGGGCGGAGGTCTGCGATGCCCACCCCGAGCTCATGCGCGCCGCGAAGCACGTGGGCGAGCCCAGCCGGCGCGACTGCCCGGTCTGCGGCAAGGCGAAGCTGCGCCTCGTGACGTACGTGTACGGCGACGACCTGCGCCAAGACAACGGGCGCGTGTGGCCCCTCGACGTCGGACTCACGATGGCGGCGGACCGGCCGGGGTCGACCTGCTACGTCGTCGAGGTCTGCACACGCTGCCAGTGGAACCACCTCGCCGAGGCCTTCATGGCCCGGGCCGCCGGCTGACGGACCTCCCGCGCGATCGGCGCGGTCCTTTCCCCGGGAACGGCCCCATCCGCCGATAGACTCGGAGCTGTCTTGGCGGTCGACACCGCGGCTCGACGGACCTCCAGAGGCCGGAAGCACGCCCCCCGCAGACGGCGCGCGGGCGCCGCAGGCTTCCTGCGGCGCTGGTGGTGGGCGTTCGTCGCGGTTCCCCTCGTCGGGGTCCTCGGGATGCTCGGCACCCTCTACTACCTCTACACGCGGCTCGAGCTCCCGGCCACGCCCCCGCCGCTGCAGACCACCTACGTGTACGACCGACACGGCAACCTGCTCACGACCCTCCACTCGACCGTGGACCGCACGATCATCCCGCTCGAGCAGATGCCCCGGAGCCTCCGGGAGGCCGTCATCGCCTCGGAGGACCAGGACTTCTACCGGCATCCCGGGTTCGACCCCATCGGGATCCTCCGGGCCGCGTGGACGGACCTCGTCCTGCGGAAGACCGTGCAGGGTGGCTCGACCATCACGCAGCAGCTGGTGAAGAACGTCTACGCCGGCACGTACGAGACGGATCCCGAGACCGGCGAGCAGGTGTACGTGGTTCCGCCTCGGACGCTCGGCCAGAAGGTGCGCGAGGTGCTCCTCGCCATCAAGCTCGAGCAGGAGCTCTCGAAGGACGAGATCCTCGCCCGCTACCTGAACACCGTCTACTTCGGCCACGGCGCCTACGGCGTGCAGGCCGCGGCGCAGACGTACTGGAGCAAGGACGCGAGCGAGCTCACGCTCCTCGAGTCGGTCACCCTGGCCGGCGTGATCCCCGGCCCGAGCCTGTACGACCCGATCCTCCACCCGGAGGACGCGCGGGTCCGTCGCGACCACGTGCTCGATCGCATGGTGGCGGAGGGGTACCTCGCTCCCGCCCGGGCCGCCGCGCTGAAGGCGAAGCCGGTCCGCACGCATCCTCTGGTCACCGCCGAGGTCTGGGACCGCCGGCTCGGCTACTTCCTCGACTACACGCGGCGCTCGCTCGTCGAGGCCTTCGGGGAGGCGCGGGTGCTCGGCGGCGGCCTCCGCGTCACCACCACCCTCGACCGCCGGATGCAG
>ML214189.1:778-2722 GCA_004366195.1 Actinomycetota bacterium | reverse complement strand
GACTGGACCGTCTACGGGCCGTTCGACGGACCCGGACCGGACGGACCCTCCCTGCCCCTCCCCGTCCCGGCGCTCGCGCCGGTGGTGCGGCTCGGGGCGGGAGGTGCTCGGGCGATCGGGGCCAGCACGGGTGAGGCTCGGGTGCGTGAGGCCCGAGCGGCCGAGGCTCGGGCGGGGCCGGACCCCCCGTAGGGCCACGCTCCTCAGGAACCGACGCGCTCGGCCGCGACGGGCCAGCCCGTGTAGACGGCGGCGCCGCGCTTGCGGAGCTCGTTGCCGATCACCATCCGCTGGATCTCGGACGTGCCCTCCCAGATCCGGTCCACACGGATCTCGCGGTAGAGCCGCTCGACCGGTTGCTCTCGCATGTAGCCGCGGCCGCCGTGGATCTGCACGGCTCGGTCGATGATGCGGCCGGCCGTCTCCGAGCACACGAGCTTGACCGCGCTCGCGAGCGCGTGGATCTCCTTGCGCCCGGCGCCGCCGCGGGCGGCCTGCCACGCCACGCGGTAGAGCATCGACTTCGCCGCCATGAGCTCGGCGGCCATGTCGGCCAGCATGAACTCGATGGCCTGGTGCTCGACGATCGGCTTCCCGAACTGGACCCGGCCCTTGGCGAAGTCGAGCGAGAGCTCCAGGGCCCTCGTCGCCGCCCCCACCGTTCGGGCGCCGATCATGATGCGCTCCTCGACGAACCAGTCCTTGGTCAGCTCGTAGCCCTGACCGACCTCGCCGAGGACCTTGTCGGGGCCGAGGCGCACGTCCTCGAAGGCGAAGATAGGGTGCTCGAACACGAACGTGTGCATGTACTTCGGCGTGCGGACCACGCGGACCCCCGGCAGGTCCTTGTCCACCAGGAAGATCGTCGCCTTGGCGGGGTCGCCGTCGACGTGGGCGTGGACGAGGATGAAGTCGGCCACGTCGCCCGAGGTCACGTGCCACTTCGTGCCGTTCAGCACCCAGGCGTCGCCGTCCCACACCGCGGTCGTCTCGACCATCGTGGGGTCCGACCCGGCCCCTGCCTCGGTGATCGCGTAGCAGTCGCGGCGCTCGCCCCGGCAGGCGGGCCGCAGGTACTCGTCCTTCTGCGCTTCCGTGGCCACGGCGAGCGGGATCGACGGGCGCCAGGGGATGTCCCAGAGGGCGCCGGTGGCGCGGCCCCACTCCTCCTCGATCAGCACCTGCTGGAAGACGTCGTAGCCCTGGCCTCCGTCCTCGACCGCGTGGTTGATCGCGTTGAACCCGTGCTCGAGCACGGCGCGCTTAGCGCGCTCCAGGCTCTCGGGTGAGAGACCCCCGAGCTCCTCGCACTCGTCCTCCAGGGGGATCAGCACTTCGTCGCAGAAGGCGCGGGCGCGAGCTTTCAGCGCGGCGTCCTCGGCGGTCAGACGGATGTCCACGTGCGGGCCTCCTCGGTTGAACGGCGGTACAGCGGGGAGTGTAGGCTGCGCCGGGCCGACGCGCAGCGGACGGGCTCCCGGTGCAGGAGACGGGCTCCCGGGGCGCCGGCCCACGAGCGAGGGAGGGAGCGATGGCACGGACCGTGTTCACGGGAGGTCGGGTCTTCGACGGCACGGGGGCGCCGCTCGCCGAGGCCGACGTCGCGATCGAGGACGGCCGGATCGTCGAGGTCGGGCCGGGGCTCGACGGGGACGAGGCGGTGGACTGCTCCGGCAAGGCGATCCTGCCCGGGCTGTTCGACGTCCACGTGCACGTCGCGTTCTCGTACGAGGACTTCGACGAGGTCCGGCTGATGCACGAGCCCTTCTCGCTCCGCTTCTTCCGGGTCGCCGAGAACCTCCGCCGGACGATCTCGCTGGGGATCACGACCGTCCGGGACGCGAGCGGCGCCGACGCCGGCATGCGGGCGGCGGTCGAGCAGGGCCTGCTCGTCGGGCCGCGGCTGCAGATCTCGGTGACGATGCTCTCGATGACGGGGGGTCA
>ML214189.1:0-768 GCA_004366195.1 Actinomycetota bacterium | reverse complement strand
GCACCCCGTACCCGGGGATGCCCGACGGGGTCTGCGACGGCGTCGCCGGGGTGGCGGCCAAGGTCCGCGAGGTGGTCCGCGCCAGCGCCGACGTCATCAAGATCGCCTCGAGCGGGGGGTTCCTCTCGTCCGCCGACGACCCGCGGCAGCCGAACTTCTCCGAGGAGGAGGTCCGCGCCATCGTGGAGGCCGCGGCCGACCTCGGCCGGTGGGTCATGTCCCACGCCCACGGCGCCGAGGGCATCAAGCGCGCGGTCCGCGCGGGGGTGCGCTCCATCGAGCACGGCACGTTCCTCGACGACGAGGCGATCGAGCTGATGCTCGAGCGCGGGACCTGGCTCGTCCCCACCCTCACCGCCGGCGACACCACCGACGAGCTCGCGAACGACCCGAAGATCCCGGAGCCGGTGCGCGCCAAGCTCCGCGAGCTCGGCCGCCCCGAGCTCGACGCGTTCCGCCGCGCCGCGGAGGCGGGGGTGAAGGTCGCGATGGGCACCGACTGCCCGGTCGCTCCCCACGGGACGAACCTGCGCGAGCTCCAGCTCATGGCGGAGCACGGCTTCACGCCGACCCAGGCCCTGGTCGCGGCGACCTCCAGCGCGGCGGAGCTCATGGGGCTCGAGCGCGAGCTCGGCACCATCGAGCCCGGCAAGCGCGCCGACCTCGTCCTGGTGGACGGCGATCCGTTCGACTTCGCAACCCTGAAGGACCGGATCTCGCAGGTCTGGAAGGACGGCGCGCGGCTAGTCTGAACGAGCCGGGTTGTCG
>ML214188.1:4137-4744 GCA_004366195.1 Actinomycetota bacterium | reverse complement strand
CGCTCGCGCCGGCGCTGAGCGAGCCGGGGTGGCGCCGGTCTTGACGGATCGCTGGCGATGCATGCATCATGCAGGCATGCCGGTGTCGATCACGATCCGTGGGGTGCCGGACGACGTCCGGGACGCCCTCGCCGCCCGGGCGGCGAGGGCGGGTCGGTCGCTGCAGGAGCATCTGCGGACCGAGCTGATCGAGCTCGCCCGGCGTCCGACGGCGGAGGAGGTGCTGGCCAGGGCGCGGGAGCGGGTCGGGACGACCGGGAGCCGTCTGCCCCGAGGCCGGATCCTCCGGCACCGGGACGCCGAGCGCCGGTGATCGTCGTCGACGCCTCGGCCGTGGTGGCGGCGCTCGCCGATGCCGGTCCCGACGGCGCGTGGGCGGCCGAGGTGCTCGGATCGGAGCCGCTCGCGGCACCCCACCTGATGCCGGTGGAGGCGGCCAACATCCTCCGTCGCGCCTCCCGGGCGGGCGATCTCAGCGAGGACGCCGCCTCCCTCGCCCACGTGGACCTCGTGCCGCCCCCGGCCGAGGCGTTCCCCAGCCCGGCGCGCGAGGGCGCGGCCTCGGGCCGGAGTGTGGCTCTCGCGGGCCGCGGCCGGACGCACATGG
>ML214188.1:0-4127 GCA_004366195.1 Actinomycetota bacterium | reverse complement strand
ACCTCGTGCAGCTCCCGGTCGAGCTGTTCCCGTACGAGCCGCTCGCCGGCCGGGCCTGGGAACTGCGCCGGACGCTCACGACCTACGACGCGTGGTACGTGGCCCTCGCCGAGGAGATCGAGGCGCCCCTGGCGACGCTCGACCTGCGCCTGGCGCGTGCCTCGGGCCCGCGCTGCCGCTTCCTCACGCCCCCCGCCGAGCGGCGCCGGCGGCGGTAGGGCCGGTCGCGGACCGAGCCTCAGGCGCCGGCGAGGCCGCGGAAGAAGCAGGAGCGCTCCCCGGTGTGGCAGGCGGCGCCCTCCTGGTGGACCCGGGCGAGGATCACGTCGGCGTCGCAGTCCACCCGGAGCTCCTCCCAGTGCTGGACGTGGCCGCTCGTGTCGCCCTTGCGCCAGAGCTGCTGCCGCGAGCGGCTGAAGTACACCATCCGTCCCTCGGCCAGGGTGCGCTCGAGGGCTTCGCGGTTCGCCCAGGCCACCATGAGGACGTCGCCGGAGTCGGCGTCCTGGACGACGACGGGGATCAGCCCTCGCTCGTCGAACCGGAGCGAGTCGAGGTCGACGCGCTCCATCACCGCCGCACCGGGATCCCGAGGCGCGCGAGGTGCTCCTTGACCATGGCGATCGTGAGCTCCTCGAAGTGGAAGCGGGAGGCGGCGAGCACGGCGTCCGCTCGCCCCTCGGTGAGGGCCTGGGCGAAGTGCTCGAGGCGTCCGGCGCCGCCGCTCGCCACCACCGGGACCGGCACCGCCTCGGCCACGGCGCGGAGGAGCTCGAGGTCGTAGCCTTCGCCGGTGCCGTCCCGGTCCATCGAGGTGAGCAGGACCTCGCCGGCGCCGCGCTCGACCGTGGCCTCCCGCGCCCAGGCCACGGCGTCCAGCCCGGTCGGGGTACGCCCGGCATCCACGTAGACCTCCCATCCCCCGTCGCGGCGCTTGGCGTCGATGGCGATCACCATGCACTGGGTGCCGAAGCGCTCGGCGCAGCGGGTGAGGAGGGCGGGCTCTCGCACGGCGGCGGTGTTGATCGCCACCTTGTCGGCGCCGGCCCGCAGGAGCTCGCGCACGTCCTCCTCGGAGCGGACGCCGCCCCCCACGGTGAGGGGGATGAACACCTGCTCGGCGGTGCGCGCGATCACGTCGAGCGTGGCCTTGCGCCCCTCGACGGTGGCCGTGATGTCGAGGAACACGAGCTCGTCGGCGCCCTCCCGGTCGTAGCGCGCGGCGAGCTCCACCGGGTCGCCGGCGTCGCGCAGGTCGACGAAGCGGGTGCCCTTCACCACGCGGCCGGCGTCGACGTCGAGGCAGGGGATCACGCGCTTGGCGAGGGTCATCCGCGGACCACCTCCTCGAGACGGAGGGTGCCCGCGTACAGGGCCTTGCCGACGACGACCGCCTCGAGGCCGAGCTCGCGCAGGGCTCGGACGTCCTCGGCCACCCGGACGCCGCCGCTCGCGATGATCGGCCGGTCGGTGAGCTGCACCACGCGCTCGTACAGGGCGAGGTCGGGCCCGTCCATCGTGCCGTCCCGCTGGATCGAGGTGACGAGGAAGCGGGGGGCCCCGACCGCGGCCAGGGCCGGGATCGCCTCCTCCACCCGGGGCCCGAGCTCCCGCCAGCCGTGGGTCGCCACCCGTCCGTCGCGGACGTCGACGGCGACGAGGACCCGGTCGCCGACGTGCGCGACGGCCTCCTCGACGAACCCGGGGTTCAGGGCCGCTGCCGTGCCGAGGATCGCCCGCGCCGCCCCGTCCTCTAGGGCGGCGAAGACCGCGTCCAGGGTCCGGAGCCCGCCGCCGAGCTGGACGGGGATCTGGACGGCCCGACAGATCTCGCGGACGATGTGACGGTTGGAGCCCTCGCCCCGGGCCGCGTCGAGGTCCACCACGTGGAGGCGCCGCGCGCCTTCAGCTTGGAAGCGCTCGGCCACCTCGACGGGATCGGCGTCGTAGACGGTCTCGGCGGCGACGTCGCCGCGGAACAGGCGCACGCAGCGGCCGCCGCGGAGGTCGATGGCGGGGATCACGATCACGCGGCGCGCGCCTCCCGCACGAACGCCGCGTACAGGGCGAGCCCCGACGCGCCGGACTTCTCCGGGTGGAACTGGGTGGCGAAGACGTTGCCCCGGGCCACCGCCGCGGCGAACGGCCGCCCGTGCTCGGTGCGCCCGACGGCCTCGGGGCCGAGGTCCGGCGCGTAGGAGTGGACGAAGTAGAAGCGGGTGCCGCTCGGCACCTCGGCCGTGTAGGGGTGGGGCGCGAGCCACTCGACCTCGTTCCAGCCCATGTGGGGGACCTTCACGGTGGCGGGGAGGCGGCGCGAGCGCCCCGGCAGGAGCCCGAGGCCGGGCTCCGGGTCCTCCTCGCTCCCCTCGAGCAGGATCTGCATCCCGACGCAGACCCCGAAGACCGGGCGTCCGCTCTCGGCGACGCGGAGGACGACGGCGTCCAAGCCCCGGCCGCGCAGGTTCCGCGCGCACGCGCCGAAGTGCCCCACGCCGGGGACGACCAGGGCACCAGCCCGGAGCGCCGTTGCGGGATCCGAGGTCACCTCGACCTCGCCGCCGACGTGCTGGACGGCCCGGGCCACGCTCCGGAGGTTCCCCATGCCGTAGTCGAGGATCGCGATCCTCACAGCGTCCCCTTCGTGCTCGGGACCCCGCCGCCCACGATGCGCACGGCGTCCTGGAGGCACTTGGCCATGGCCTTGAACTCGGCCTCCACGATGTGATGGGGCGAGCGCCCGGAGACCAGGCGGACGTGGAGCGTCATCTCGGCGGCCGTGGCGAAGGCCCGCACGAAGTCCTCGGTGAGGCCGGCGCCGTAGGTGCCGATCATCTCCGCCGGCACGGGGACCTCGTGGACGACGAAGGGACGGCCGGAGAGGTCCAGCGCCACCTCCACCGCTGCCTCGTCGAGGGGCACCGTGATGGAGGCGAAGCGCCGGATGCCGCGCTTGTCGCCGAGGGCCTCCCGCAGGGCCTGGCCGAGCGCGAGCCCGACGTCCTCCACGGTGTGGTGGCCGTCCACCTCCAGGTCGCCCTCGGCGCGCACCGTGAGGTCGAACCCCGCGTGGGTCCCGAGCTGCTGCAGCATGTGGTCGAAGAAGGGCAGGCCGGTGTCCGCGCTCGCGATCCCCGCACCGTCGAGGTCGAGCTCGACCCGGACGCTGGTCTCCTTCGTGGTGCGCTCCACCACGGCGCGGCGGCTGCTCATGCGAGGACCTCCTTCAGGGCGTCGAGGAAGCGGTCGACCTCCTCCGGGGTGCCGGCCGTGACGCGCAGGCACCCGGGGACGAGCTGGCTGAAGTCGCGGACGAGGACGCCGCGGTCGAGCAGGCCCCGCCACACCTCGGCCGCCGGCCGCGGCGGGCGGAAGAGGACGAAGTTGGCGTCCGAGGGGAAGGCCTCGGCGCCGAGCTCGGGAAGGGCCGCGGCGATCCGGTCGCGCTGCTCGCGCACGGCGTCGAGGATGGCGAGCGCGGCGTCCCGGTGGCGGAGGGCGATGAGCCCGGCGGCCTGGGTGAGGGCGCTCAGGTGGTAGGGCAGGCGGACCCGGCGTAGGTCCTCCACGACCTCCGGCGAGGCGAGGCAGTAGCCGATCCGCGCCCCCGCGAGGGCGAAGGCCTTGGAGAAGGTCCGCACGACGACGAGGTTCGGCAGGCGACGGACGTGCGCGGCGGCGGTCTCGCCGCCGAACTCGACGTACGCCTCGTCGACGACGAAGAGGGTCCCCGGCGAGCCCTCCGCCGCGCCGGCGACGATCGCGGGATCCTGGGCGTTGCCGGTGGGGTTGTTGGGGGAGCACACGAAGACGACGTGCGCCCCGTCCGCCGCGGCGCGCTCCAGGTCCTCTCGCGTGAGGCGCCAGGGATGCCCGATCGGCACGCGGACGACCTCGCTCGCGGTGGCCCACGCGATGCGGGCGTGCATCGCGTACGTCGGCTCGAAGAGCACCACGCGGCGCCCGGGCCCGCCGTAGGCCTGGAGCAGCTGCTGGAGGACCTCGTTCGAGCCGTTCGCCACCCACGTCCCCGCCGGGTCGTGGCCGGTGAGCTCGGCGAGGCGGGTCCGGAGCTCCACGGCCTCGCGGTCGGGGTACCGGTGCAGGTCGCGGCGACGGACGGCCGC
>ML214187.1:3397-5881 GCA_004366195.1 Actinomycetota bacterium | reverse complement strand
GAGGAAGGCCGCGGCGAGCTCGTCGGCGATCTCCCCGCGAGCGTAGCCGAGGACGAAGTCCCCGATCTCCTCCTCCGTGAGTCTCCGGCCGTCGCGCTTGGCGGCCACGACGTCGCGGGGGTCGCGCCTCACGGGAGGATCTCCTCGGCGAAGCTGGTTCCGACCAGGTCCCAGGGGACCCCCAGGAGGTCGGCGATCGTGGCCCCGAGGTCGCCGAAGCAGTCCCGGGTGCCGACGTCGTACGGCCCCCCCCGCAGGCCGGCCGCGAGCATCGGCGTGCGTTCGCGCGAGTGGTCGGTGGACGGCGTGGTGGGGTCGCACCCGTGGTCGCCGGTGAGGAACAGCACGCCGCCGTCGAGCGCCGCCGTGAGCTCGGGGAGGCGAGCGTCGAGCGCCTCCACCGCCCGGGCGTAGCCCTGGGGGTCGTTGCGGTGGCCGTACTTGCTGTCGAAGTCGACGAGGTTCGTGACGACGAGGGCGGGGCCCGGCCGTCGGAGGTAGGCGAGGGTGAGGTCGATCCCGTGGTCGTTCGAGTCGGAGTAGACGGCCTCCGTGAGACCGCGCTCGACGAAGATGTCGCGGATCTTCCCCACCCCGTAGACGGCCACGCCGGCCTCCACGCACCGGTCGAGGAGCGTGGGCCCCGGCGGCGGCACGGAGAGGTCCCGGCAGTGTGGGCCCCGGTGGCGGCACGGAGAGGTCCCGGCGCTCGGGACGACGGCGGAACGCCCCGGGCTCTCCCTCGAAGGGCCGGGCGATCACCCGCCCGACGTTGTGCTCCCCCACCAGGATCCCGCGGGCGATGCGGCACCACTCGTACAGCGTCTCGAGGGGCACGACGTCGACGTGGCAGGCGATCTGGAAGACCGAGTCGCCGCTCGTGTAGACGATCGGGCGGCCCGTCGCCAGGTGCTCGCGGCCGAGCCGCTCGATGATCTCGGTGCCCGAGGCCGGCACGTTGCCGAGGACCCGACGGCCGATGGCGCGCTCGAAGGGCTCGATCACCTCCGGGGGGAACCCCTCCGGATACAGGGGGAACGGGCGGTCGAGCACGATCCCGGCGATCTCCCAGTGGCCCGTCGTGGTGTCCTTCCCGGCGGAGCGCTCGGTGAGGCGACCGTGGGCCGTCCCGGCCTCGGCGCTCGGGGGCACGCCCGGGATCTCGGTGAGGTGGCCGAGCCCGAGGGCGGCGAGGTTCGGTGCCCGCAGGCCCCCGACCGCCCGCGCGCAGTTCCCGAGCGTGTCGGAGCCCTCGTCCCCGTAGGCCGCGGCGTCGGGCGCGTCGCCGACCCCGAACGAGTCGCAGACCAGCAGCAGCACCCGCTCGATGGGGGCCCCCGTCACCGGCCGACCCCCGGGCCGCGCGTCACCGACCCTCCCCCTTGCGCTTGCAGTCGATGCACAGGATCGCCCACGGCAGCGCTTCGAGGCGCTCGATCGCGATCGGGTTCCCGCAGCGCTCGCAGATCCCGTACGTCCCGAGGTCCATCTTCTTCAGGGCGCGGTTCACCCATCGCAGGTTGGCCCGGAGCGCCTTCATCACGGAGAGCGTGCGAGCGCGCTCGGCGGTCGCGTGCGCGCTGTCGGCGAACCCGCGCTCGACGTCGATCTCCGCGTCGTCCGAGTCCGGGTCGCCGCCCTGCTCCTCGATCTCCTTGCGGAGGTTGTCCCGCTGCTCCTCCAGCGCCGCCCGCAGCTCGGCGAGCTTCTCCTCGGTGATGCTCACGCCAGCTCCCTCCTCGTGGCGGGCGCCCGGCGCGCCCGCGGATGCGCCGTCTCGTAGACCTCGCGAAGGTGCTCGCGGGTCACCAGGGTATAGACCTGGGTGGTGGCCACGCTCGCGTGGCCGAGGAGCTCCTGCACGACCCGCACGTCCGCGCCGCCCTCCAGCAGGTGGGTGGCGAACGAGTGTCGGAGCACGTGGGGGCTCACCGCCCGCCGGAGGCCGGCGCGCCGGGCGGCCTCGGCGAGGATCAGCGTCACGCCCTGACGGGTCAGCCGGCCGCCCCGGAGGTTGAGGAACAGGGCGGCCCGTGACCGGGCCGTCGCCACCTCGGGTCGCGCGAGCCGCAGGTACGCGTCGACGGCCCGCACGGCGTGCGCGCCCAGGGGTACCTCGCGCTCCCTCCCCCCCTTGCCGAGGACCCGGACGCTCCCCTCCTCCAGGTCCACGTCGTCGACGTCGAGGGCGGTGAGCTCGGACACCCGCAGCCCCGCCCCGTAGAGCGTCTCGAGGACCGCGCGATCCCGCAGACCCTTCGGCGTGCCCCGCTCGGGGGCCTCCAGGAGTCGGAGGACGTCCTCGAGCGGCAGGGCTCGCGGCAGCGCCCGCGGCAGGCGCGGACGGACGATGGAGGTGGTCGGGTCGCGCCGCGTCGCGCCCTCGCGGAGGAGGTAGCGGTGGAAGGACCGCACCGCCGACAAGGCGCGGACGAGCGAGGTGGCCCGGTACGGCCTCCCCTCCCCGTGGGTGGAGGCCGACAC
>ML214187.1:0-3387 GCA_004366195.1 Actinomycetota bacterium | reverse complement strand
GGCCATGAACCCCGCGACCGCCCGCTCGTCCACCCGCCGCGCGTCCGCGATCCCGTGCTCGCGGAGGAAGGCCGCGTAGCGGGCGAGGTCCCGGCGGTAGGCGGCCACGGTGTTGGCGGACAGCCCCCGCTCCACCGCCAGGTGGTCCAGGAAGCGCTGCATCTGACCGGCGAGCTGGTCGGCCATCGTCGCCGTCCGTTCAGGCCGCGCCCGGGACGAGCGCGCCGAGCTCCGTGTAGGGCATCCCGTGGGCCTCGGCCACGCCCCGGTTCGTCACGTGGCCCCGGTAGACGTTGACCCCGAGCGCGAGGGCCGGATCCTCGCGCACGGCGGCCTCGATCCCCTTCGTCGCGATGTCGAGGGCGTACGGGAGGGTGACGTTCGTGAGCGCGTACGTGGAGGTCCGCGGCACCGCCCCCGGCATGTTGCCGACGCAGTAGTGCACGACGTCGTGCTCGACGAAGACGGGATGCGAGTGGGTGGTCATGCGCGAGGTCGCGACGCACCCGCCCTGGTCGATCGAGATGTCGACCACCACCGAGCCCGGACGCATCGCCCGCACCATCTCCTCCGTCACGAGGTGCGGGGCCCGCGCCCCTGGGATCAGGACCGCCCCGATCACGAGGTCGGCCTCCAGGACGAGCCGCTCGATCGCGAGGTCGCTGCTCATCACGGTCTGGATCCGCCCACGCTGGATCTGGTCGATGTGCCGGAGGCGATCCACGTTCTTGTCGAGGACGGTGACCTCGGCCTCCATCCCCGCCGCGATCCACGCGGCGTTCAGGCCGGCCATCCCGGCACCGATCACCACGACCCGGGCCGGCTGGACCCCCGAGGCGCCGCCCATGAGGACGCCGCGGCCGCCGAAGGGTCGCTCGAGGTACTTCGCTCCCTCCTGGGGCGCCATCCGCCCGGCGATCTCGCTCATCGGGGCCAGCAGGGGGAGCCGTCCGTCGGGCAGCTCGACGGTCTCGTAGCCCACGGCGACCAGGCCCCGCTCCACGAGGAACTCGGTGAGGGCCTTGTCGGCGGCGAGGTGGAGGTAGGTGAACAGGAGGTGGTCGGGACGGAAACGCTCGAACTCCTCCGGCTGGGGCTCCTTGACCTTGAGGATCATCTGGGCCTCGGCGAAGACGGCGTCGGCATCCGGCAGGATCTCGGCGCCGGCGGCCGCGAAGTCTTCGTCCGCGAGGGCCGACCCGGCGCCCGCCCCCGCCTCGACCACGACCCGGTGCCCCGCCCGGGTGAGCTCGCGCACGCCCTCCGGCGTCGCGGCGACCCGGTACTCGCTGTCCTTGATCTCCCTGGGGATCCCGATGATCACGGCGCTCCTCCTCGTACCGGTCCGGCGCGGGCGGCGCACCCGGTAGCCTACCGAACCGCCGGACCGCCCCCAGGAGCCCGGAGGCGGCCCTCGGCGAGGAGCAGGGCGAGGGCCGTCTTCACGTCCCGGACCCGGCCGGCCCGCGCCGCGGCCACCATCTCCGCGAACGGCCGCCGGAGGAGCTCGATCCCCTCTTCCGGCTCCCCCTCCGGCCGCTCCTCCGTCGTGGCCAGGAACAGGTGCACGTACTCGTCGGTGAAGCCGGCCGAGGAGTAGTAGCCCCCGAGGAACTCGATCGTCCGGTGCCGGTAGCCGGTCTCCTCGCGGAGCTCGCGCGCGGCGCAGGAGAGGGCGTCCTCCTCGCGCTGGTCCAGGAGCCCTGCGGGGATCTCCACCAGGTGCTGCCCGATCGCCGGCCGGAACTGCCGGACGAGCAGGACATCGCCGGTCGGGGTGATGGGGAGCACGCCGGCGGCGCCGGGATGACGGACCACGTCGTGGTCCCCGCTCGGCAGCGGGTGCACCTCGACGCGGATCAGCCGCCCGACGTAGACCTCGCGGACGGACACCGGCTACCCGACGACGAGCGGGCGCTCCGACCGCGCCGTCCGTCGAGCCAGCGCGGCGCCGACGAACTCGCGGAAGAGCGGGTGGGGGCGGGTCGGGCGCGAGCGGAGCTCGGGGTGGAACTGGCCGGCCACGAAGAACGGATGGTCGGGCAGCTCGATGATCTCGACGAGCCGCCCGTCGGGCGAGAGGCCCGAGAAGACGAGCCCGTGGCGCGAGAGCTCCTCGTGGTAGGCCGGGTTGACCTCGTAGCGGTGCCGATGCCGCTCGTAGACCACCTGCTCGCCGTAGGCGGCGGCGGCCCGGGTGCCGGGGACGAGGTGACAGGGCTGCGCCCCGAGCCGCATCGAACCGCCGAGCTCCGTCACGTTCTTCTGCTCGGGCAGGAGGTCGATGACCGGGTGGGGGGTGGCCGGGTCGAACTCCGAGGAGTTCGCCCCCTCGAGCCCGCACACGTTGCGGGCGAACTCGATCACCGCGCACTGGAGACCGAGGCAGATCCCGAGGAACGGCACGCCCCGCTCCCGCGCGTAGCGGATCGCCTCCACCTTCCCCTCCACCCCCCGGACGCCGAAGCCACCGGGCACCAGGATCCCATCGGCCCGCTCCAGCACCTCCCGGCCGCCCTCGGCGAGGTCGTCCGAGGCCACCCACGAGATGTCCACCGTGGCGCCGTGGTGGAACCCGCCGTGGCGCAGCGCCTCGACCACCGACAGGTACGCGTCGCGGAGGTTCACGTACTTGCCGACGATCGCGATGTGCACGCGCTCGTCGGCGGCGTGGATCCGACGGACGAGGTCCGTCCATTCGCTCAGGTCCGCCGGGGTGTCGATCCCGAGGTGGCGCGCGAGCAGATCGTCGAGCCCCTCGCGCTGCAGGATCAGCGGCACCTCGTAGATGGAGCCCGCGTCGGGCGCGCTCACGACGCCGGAGATCGGCACGTCGCACAGGAGCGAGATCTTCTCCTTCAGGTGCCGACCGAGCGGCCGGTCGGAACGGCACACGATCGCGTCGGGCTGCAGACCCAGCGACCGGAGCTCCTTCACCGAGTGCTGCGTCGGCTTCGTCTTGAGCTCCCCCGAGGGGCCGATGAACGGGATGAGGCTCACGTGCACGAACGCGCAGCGCTCGCGGCCCACCTCGTTGCGGAGCTGGCGGATGGCCTCCAGGAACGGCAGCGACTCGATGTCCCCGACGGTGCCGCCGATCTCCACGATCAGCAGGTCGGCGGCCTCGGTGCGCGCGTAGGAGCGGATCCGCTCCTTGATCTCGTCGGTGATGTGCGGGATGACCTGGACGGTCTTGCCCAGGTAGTCGCCCCGTCGCTCCTTCGCGATCACGCTCGAGTAGATCGAGCCGGTGGTGACGTTCGAGCCACGGTGGAGGCTGGCGTCGACGAACCGCTCGTAGTGGCCGAGGTCGAGGTCGGTCTCGGCCCCGTCGTCGAGCACGAACACCTCTCCGTGCTCGAAGGGGTTCATCGTCCCGGGGTCCAC
>SIRV01000165.1 GCA_004366195.1 Actinomycetota bacterium | reverse complement strand
GGCCCCAGGCGCGGGTCGAAGGCGACGTCCCGCGTGAGCATCGGCTCGCCGTCCCGGGGGCGGTCCACCGTCACCACCTCCTGGACCACGCGTCGGCCGCTGCGCAGGCGCGCCATGTGCACGATCACGTCCAGGGCCGCGGCGATCTGCTCCCGCACGTGCTCGACGGGGAGCGAGACGTCGGACATCAGCGCCATCGTCTCCAGGCGCCAGAGCAGGTGACGCGCCGAGTTCGCGTGGGCGGTGGACAGCGAGCCGTCGTGTCCGGTGTTCATGGCCTGGAGCATGTCGAGCGCCTCCCCGCCGCGGACCTCGCCGACCAGGATCCGGTCCGGGCGCATCCGCAGCGCGTTGCGCACCAGGTCCCGCACGGTGACGAGGCCCCGACCCTCCACGCTCGCCGGGCGCGACTCGAGGCCGATCACGTGGGGCTTGCCGATCCTGAGCTCCGCCGCGTCCTCGATGGTGATGATCCGCTCCTCGTCGGGCACGTAGGAGGCGAGGACGCCGAGCAGCGTCGTCTTCCCCGAGCTCGTCCCGCCGGAGATCACCACGTTCGCCCGCCCTCGTACGCACGCGGCGAGGAACGCGAGCATCCGCGGCGAGATCGTCCCCCGCTCGACGAGGTCGCGGGGCGTGAGCGCCACCGCCGCGAACTTCCTGACGTTCAGCACGGGACCGCAGAGCGAAAGGGGCGGGACGATCGCGTGCACCCGCGCGCCGTCCGGCAGTCGCGCGTCCACCCAGGGTGACGTCCCATCGACCCGTAGGCCGAGCGGGGCCACGATCCGCTCGATGAGGTGGTGGACCGCCTCCTCCCCCTCAAAAAGGCGTTCCTCCACCCGCTCGATCCGCCCCTTCCGCTCCACGAACACGTCGTCGGGGCCGTTGACCATCACCTCGGTCACGTCGGGGTCCCGCAGCAGGAACTCGATGGGCCCCATCCCGACGACCGCGTCCGACACCTCGTTGATCACGCGCGTGAGCGCGCGCTGGGGAAGGATGTGTCCCTGTTCCCGCAGGATCGCGAGGGCCTCCTCGCGCACCCGCACCCTCCGCTCGGCGCGGGGCACCCGCGAGAGCTCCCGGGCGTCCATCCGGCGCAGCAGCCGCTCGTGCAGGCCGCGCCGGACCTCGGCGAGCGCGTCCGCCATCACGGCACCCCCGCGAGCAGCGTCCGGGCCAGGCGGTCGAGCTCGCGTCCGATCCGCCCTCGCCGGGGGAGCAGCGCCCCGCGGTCCTGCAGCCGCGGCACGCGGCGGTCCACCGGCAGCACGGCGATCGGCGGCCGCCCGAAGGCCCGCTCCACGTCGGCCGGCGTCACCTCCGCGCGCGCGGCGCGGTTCACCACGATCCGTGCGCGCTCGGCGAGATCGGCGCTCTCGAGGACCCGACGGGCGTCCCGGAAGGACGTCACGTCGAGCCGCACGACGACGAGCACCGGGTCCGCCGCCGCGAGCCCCACGCGCGAGAGCGGCCCGATCTCGCGCGGGAGGTGCACCACGACGAAGGACGCGGCCTGCCGCAGCGCGGCGATCGCGCGGCCGTAGGTGGCCGGGCCGAGGTCCGGCTCGATCCGCCCCGGCGAGAGCAGCACCCCGAAGCCCTCCGGGTGGCGCCACAGCAGCGCCCGCGTCGCCTCCGGCGCGATCTCCGGGCCGAACCCCACGAGGTCCGCCGCGGTCGGCACCTCCGTGACCGGCGCCCCGAGGGCCGCCCCCGCTCCGCCGAAGAGCACGTCCAGATCGACGAGCGCCGTCTCCACCCCGCGCCGTGCGGCCATCGCTGCCAGGTGGGTCGCGACGAAGGTCGCCCCGACCCCGCCGCTCGCGCCGAGGACCGCCACGACGGGCGCCCCGGCGACGATCTCGGCCGGTCGTCGAGCCCGCGCGGCCGCCGTCGCCAGGGCCTCGCGCTCGTGCGGCCACACGAAGTACCCGGCCGCGCCGAGGCGGATCGCTCGCCGCAAGGTCCGCACCGACTCCGTCGTCTCCAGCGCGAGCAGCGGCCGCCCGTCGAAGCCCTCGGCCACCAGCCCCGTCTGCGCCACCACGGCGTCCGGCTCGAGCTGTCGCACCGCCTCGGCGAGCTGGCGCTCGTCGAGCGCCGTGGCCACGACGCGCGCCCTGCCGGTCCGGTCGAGGAAGTGCATGACCTCCTCGGCCACGTCGTGCTCCTCGAGCCCGAGCACGATCCTCGCCACCTCCACTCCGCACCTCGTCCGATGCCTGCACGTCCGACGGGGAAGACGGGGAAGACGGGGAAGCGAGGGGGAGCGCCGAGGGGGTTCGCGACCTCACCGTCGCGGTGCGCGAACCGTACCCGGCTGCGGGCGCGCGGGCAATCGCCAGGCCGGAGGATTCTCCTCGCGCTCCGGGGGAACGGCGCGGCGGACGCGCTCCTCCCCCGACCGGGGCGGCCGTGCGTGCGGACCCCGGAGGGAGGCGGGGCGGATCTTCCGCGAACCTCCACGGTCGTGTCGGTGGGGCGTTCTACGATGCGGCCGTGAGCAGGGTGATCGACCTCGAAGCCTGGCGCCGCGAGCGGCGGCTCGTCGCCCGCGAGGTGCCCGACGAGATCGCCCAGCAACCGCTCCGACGGCTGGAGGAGGCCGTGCACCGGCTCGACCGGGCGGTCGCCCGCGGCACCGGGCGCCTGTCCTCCCGCGTGGAGCGGGAGCTCCTCCTCATCATGGGGCTCGTCGCGGCCGGCCGACCCGCGGAGGCCGCCGAACGCGCCGAGCGCCTCGCCGAGCGCCTCGAGCACCCCTCCGCCCGGGCACAGTGATGACCCGGGAACCGGCTCCCGGCCCGGAACCGAGGGCGCCCTTCCCCGGTCTTCCCCCTCAGGGATAGGCTGCAGCCGAACCGGGAGGCCATGTGCAGGATCCGGACCCGCGCACGCTGGCGCGCGCCCGAGCGGGCGACCCCGCGGCGTTCGAGGAGCTCGTCCGCGCCTACCAGGGCGACGTGTACCGCTTCGCCTACTCCTACACGCGCGACCGGGGCCTGGCCGAGGACGCCACGCAGGAGGCGTTCCTGCGCGCCTACCGGTTCCTGCCGGGGTTCCGCGGGGACTCGCGCTTCGGCTCGTGGCTGTTCCGGATCGCCCGCAACTGCGCGCTCGATGCGATCCGCGCCCGGCGCGGCCAGGAGGAGCGGGCCCTGCGCGCGCCGGCGCCGCTCGCCCCGCCGGATCCCGCGGCCCGGATCGAGCTGCAGACGGCGCTCGCGGCCGTCTCCCCGGAGCACCGCGAGCCGTTCCTGCTGATCGAGGTCTTCGGCCTCTCCTACCGGGAGGCGGCCGACGTGCTGAGGGTCCGGGTCGGCACGGTGAAGAGCCGGATGCACCGGGCGCGCCTCGCGATGATGGCCGCACTCGCTGTGGAGGAGCCCGAGGAGGAAGCCCGTGAACTGTGACCGCGCCCGCAGAGCCCTCTCCGAACGGATGGACGGCGAGCACCTCTCCCGTCACGCGGCCGCCGCCCTCGAGGCCCATCTCCGCGCCTGCGCCGCCTGTCGAGCCTTCGAGGCCCGAGCCTGGCACCTCCGCGAGCGGGTCCGTTTGGCACCGGCCCCGACGGTGCCCGACCTCGTCGAGGCGATCATGTCGCAGGTCCACGTCGAGGCCGGCGCCCGGGGCCGCCTGCAGGTCCTCGAGCCGGTCGAGCCCGAGCGCCCGTCCGCGGCTCCGCTCCATAGGCCGCAGACCCGGCGGCCGCTCCTCCGTCGCCTCGCGCCGCAGGTCGCGGCGGCCCTGGTCGGTGTCCTCGTCGGCTCCCTCGCGGTGGGTGGGCCGTGGAGTCCCGAGCGCCCCGCGACGGCCGAGGACGTGGTCACCGGCGTCCTCCGCGCGGCCGCCGAGGCCCGCGCCTACCGCGCCTCGTTCCGGATCGTGGAACGGAACCTCTCGCCGCAGGTGCCGGTGCGCGAGCTCTCCATGGAGCTCTGGTTCCGCGCCCCCGAGCGCTTCCGGCTGGACGTCGTCGACCACACCGTCTACCCGTCGGAGGCGGCCGCCCCCACCGACCTGCGCCTCGTCGTCGACGGTCCCACCTGGTACCTGCGCAGCCCCCCGCCCTGCCCGACGTGCCCGCCGCGCGAGAGCCTCATCACCAACCGCGCCCCCTTCTCTCCC
>SIRV01000164.1 GCA_004366195.1 Actinomycetota bacterium | reverse complement strand
GTCGCCCCCCTCCCACCGACCGCCGGTGGCGTCGTAGTAGAAGATCCGCCCCTCGCGACGACGCTCGTCGTACCCGCCGAAGAGCGGCACCACGACCAGCCCCTGCATCGCCGCCGGCAGGTTGCCCCGGATCATCTGCGCCAGCCGGTTGGCCTTGCCCTCCAGCGACAGACGATCGCCGGTGATCTTCTCGTAGTGCTCCAGCTCCAGCTGGAACAGCTTCACGATCTCCTCGGCCTGGCCGGCCACCCCGGCGATGGCGATGGCCGAGAACTCGTCGGCCGGGAAGACCTTGCGGATCTTGGCGTCGGCGATGAGGTTCCCGGCGGTGGACCGCCGGTCCCCCGCCATGACCACCCCGTCCGCGAACTTCAGCCCGAGCACGGTCGTCCCGTGCGGCAGCTCCAGCGGCCGACCACCGACCGCTGCGGTCGGCAGGGCCTCGGGCCGGAGCCGGGCCAGGAGCTGGGTGAAGCTCGGATCGATGCCGATGGTGCCGTCGCCGTCCGGCGGCGAGGCCGCGGGCAACCCGATCACTGTCCGCCCTTCTGCACGTAGCTCTTGACGAACTCCTCGGCGTTCTCCTCCAGGACGGCGTCGATCTCGTCGAGGATCTCGTCCATCTCTTCCTTCAGCTTCTCGGCCCGCTCGGACGCCGTGACCTGCCCGGCGTCCTCGCCCCCACCGGCGCCGTGCTCCCGACGCTGGATGCGCTTCTGTTCCTGCTCCTTGGGCACGGTTCCCTCCTCGGCCCCATATCCTACCCGCGGGCGCCGACGACCCGGGCCCTCACGAGCTCAGCAGCTCGAGGAGGGTCGCCGGGTCCCGGGCCCGCTCCAGCAGCTCCCCCACGTGCCGACGGGTCCCCCGCAGCGGCTCCCGCATCGGCACCCGCTGGAGGGCCTCCCGCCCCACGTCGAAGATGATGGAGTCCCAGGACGCCGCCGCGATGTGCTCGCGGAACCGCTCGATGCACCGGCCCCGGAAGAACGCGCGGGTGTCTTCCGGCGGCTCCAGCACGGCGCGCTCGATCTCCGCATCGGTCACCAGGCGCTCGACCTTCCCCGCGGCCACGAGGCGGTGGTACAGCCCCCGGTCCCGCCGAACGTCGTGGTACTGGAGGTCGATCAGCCGGAGCTTCGGGTCCGACCACTCCAGGCCGTCGCGCTCCCGGTAGGCCTCCAGCAGCCGGTACTTGGCCACCCAATCCAGCTGACGGTGGAGGGAGAGGGGGTCCGTCTCGAGACCGGTGAGCACCTCCTCCCAGCGCCGGACGATCTCCTCGTTCTCCGGGCTCGGGTCCTCCTGCTCCACGTACTTGGCCGCCCGCTCGAGGTACTCCCACTGGACCTGGACGGCGGTCATCCGCCGGCCGTCGGCCAGCGCGATCTCGCGCGTGCAGGTGATGTCCCGGGAGACCTCGTGGAGCGCGGCCACGGGGTTCGCGAGCGAGAGGTCCGGCAGGTACTCGTCCTCGATCATCTTCAACACGAGCGCCGTCGTGCCTACCTTGAGGAACGTGGCCACCTCGCAGAGGTTGGCGTCGCCCACGATCACGTGCAGGCGGCGGTACTTCTCGGGGTCGGCGTGGGGCTCGTCGCGGGTGTTGATGATCGGCCGCTTCAGGGTCGTCTCCAGCCCCACCTCGGCCTCGAAGAAATCGGCCCGCTGCGAGAGCTGGTACCGGTGGCGTCCGCGCTCGTCCCAGGGCGCCTCCGCCCCGAGCTTCCCGGCCCCCGTGAACACCTGCCGCGTCACGAAGAACGGCGTGAGGTCGCGGACGATCGCCGAGAACGGCGTCGCCCGGTCCACGAGGTAGTTCTCGTGGGTGCCGTAGGAGTTCCCCTTGCCGTCGCTGTTGTTCTTGTAGATCTGGAGGTGGTACCCCTCCGGCATCACCGCGTGGAACTCCTCCAGGGACCGCTCGAGGATCCGCTCGCCGGCCTTGTCGTGGACCACGAGCTCCCGGGCGCTCGCGCACTCCGGCGTCGAGTACTCGGGGTGCGCGTGGTCCACGTAGTAGCGGGCCCCGTTCGGCAGGATCACGTTGGCCAGGCCGACGTCCTCCTCGGCGGGCTCGCGCACCTGGACCGGCTCGAACCCCCGGGCGTCGCGGAGGGGCGACTCCTGCTCGTAGTCCCACCGGATCCGCCGCAGCGCCCCGGCGAAGGTGGCGATGAGCTGGGACGAGGCCAACACGGGGTTGAAGTCCGCCGCCCCGGTTCCGGCGATGCCGTACTCCGTCTCGGTCCCGACGACCTTGGGGATGGCCATCCGCGCTCCGGCCCGCCTAGAGGTACTGGCCGGCGCTGACGCGCTCGACCTGCCGGCCCTGCGCCTCCGGGCCGTCCCCGAGGAGCGTCCGCACGTAGACGATCCGCTCGCCCTTCTTGCCGGAGATCCGCGCCCAGTCGTCGGGGTTGGTGGTGTTCGGCAGGTCCTCGTTCTCCTTGAACTCCTCCCGGATGGCGCGGAAGAGGTCCTCGGAGCGGATGCCCTTCTCCCCCGTCGACAGGAACCGCTTGATGGCCTCCTTCTTGGCCCGACGCACGATGTTCTCGATCATCGCGCCGGAGTTGAAGTCCTTGAAGTACAGGATCTCGCGGTCGCCGCTCGCGTAGGTCACCTCGAGGAACCGGTTCTCGTCCGTCGTGGCGTACATCCGGTCCACGGTCTGCTGGATCATCCGCGCCACGGCGGCCTTCACGTCGCCGCCCGCCCGCCGGATCTCCTCCGGGTGGATCGGGACGCGCTCGGTCAGGTACTTCGACATGATGTCGGCGGCCTGCGCCGCGTTCGGCCGCTCGATCTTGATCTTCACGTCGAGGCGGCCGGGCCGCAGGATCGCGGGGTCGATGAGGTCCTCCCGGTTCGAGGCTCCGATCACGATGACGTTCTTCAGCGTCTCGACCCCGTCGAGCTCCGAGAGCAGCTGCGGCACGATCGTCGACTCGACGTCGCTCGAGATGCCCGAGCCCCGGGTCCGGAAGATGGAGTCCATCTCGTCGAAGAAGACGATGACCGGCAGGCCCTCCCGCGAGCGCTCCTTCGCCCGCTGGAAGATCTGGCGGATCTGCCGCTCCGTCTCGCCGACGTACTTGTTCAGCAGCTCCGGCCCCTTGATGTTGAGGAAGTACGAGTGCGCGTCCTGGCGGCCGGTGCGCTCGCGCACCTTGTCGGCGAGGGACTTGGCCACGGCCTTGGCGATGAGGGTCTTGCCGCATCCCGGCGGACCGTACAGGAGCACGCCCTTGGGGGCCTCGAGCTGGTGCTCCTGGAAGAGCTCGGCGTACAGGAACGGCAGCTCGACGGCGTCCCGGATGGCCTCGATCTGCGCCTCGAGCCCCCCGATGTCCTCGTAGGAGACGTCGGGGATCTCCTCCAGGACGAGCTCCTCGACCTCCTCCTTCGGGAGCTTCTCCAGGGCGACCTGGGAGCGGGGATCCACCAGCAGCGGGTCGCCGGCTCGGATCTGGTCGTCCTTGCGCAGCGCCGCCGAGAGCGTGACGACGACCTCCTCGTCGGCCCGGCCGACCACGATGACCCGATCCTCGTCGAGGCGGTCCTTCACGTGCATGACCTCGCCGGCGCGGTCGGGCTCCAGCACGTCGACCACGTTCAGCGCCTCGTTCAGGATGACCTCGGCCCCGCGGACGAGCCGCTCGGGATCGAGGTCCGGCGCCACGTTCACGCGCATCTTCCGTCCGGCGGTGAAGACGTCGGCGGTGCCGTCCTCGTTCCGTCCGAGGAACACGCCGAAGGACGCGGGAGGCTGGCTGAGCTTCTCAACCTCCTCGCGGAGGGCCTCGATCCGCTCGCGCTCGGCCCGGAGGGCGGCCGCCAGCTTCTCGTTCTGGGCCAGGGCGCGCGACAGGTCGGCCTTGGCCTCGAGGAGCTTCTCCTCGAGGATCTTGACCTGTCGGGGCGCGTTCGTCAGCCGGCGGCGCAGCAGCGCGACCTCGTCCTCCAGGAATCGGACCTGGAGCTCGAGCTCGTGGATCTGCTTCTCGTGCCGCTCCCGCTGCTCCTGGGGGTCGGGCTCGGGCATGTGGACCACCTCCCGGGGAACCCGAAGTATACGCCGGGCCCGCCGGATCTCCGAGGGCTTCCGGCCGGTTCTCCAAGCTATACGTTTCCTGCGTCGGCCTGGGTCGGCCCGGCTTGAGGCGCGAGCCGCCGGGCGAGCGTGAGGAACCCGGTGTGCCCGACCATCCGGTGGTCGGGCCGGACGCTCCGGGACGTCACGTACCAGGAGCGCCGCAGGACCTCCAGGCTCTCCAGGTGCTCGAACCCGTGGCGCGGCAGCGCGAGGACCAGCTCCTGGACCTGGAGGGTCGTCGGCAGGTACGCGCAGAGCACCGCTCCGGGCTCCAGCGCGACCTCGAGGGCGGAGAGGATCTCCCACGGCTCGGGAAGGTCGAGGACGACCCGGTCGAAGCGTTCGCCGGTCCCCGCCACCTCCCGGACGTCCCCCTCCCGCAGCTCGCACCAGGCCGGCACCTTCCCCAGGAAGGCCTCGAGGTTCCGGGCCGCGGTCGCCCGGAAGTCCGGGCGCAGCTCGTACGACACCACCCGCCCCTCGGGGCCCACCGCCCGGCACAGGGCGAGGGTGAGGGAGCCCGACCCGGTGCCGGCCTCCAAGACCCGGGCGCCGGGGAACACGTCGGCATCGACGAGGATCGCCCCCACGTCCTTGGGGTAGACGACCTGGGCCCCTCGGGGCATCTTCAGCACGAAATCGGCCATCCGCGGCCGGAAGCACCGGAAGGCCATCCCCCCCGTGGAGTGGACCGTGATGCCCTCCGGGGAGCCGAGGATGAGATCGTGGGGCACCGCCCCGCCGTGGGAGTGCCACGTCGAGCCGGGGTCGAGCCGGACGAGGTAGTGGCGGCCCCGCCGGTCGATCAACAGGGCCCGCTCGCCGGGCTCGAACGGACGGCTCACCGAGCGCCCCCGCCGTGGATCTCGGCCGGCAGGACCTCCTCGGAGGCCTCCGCCGCCACGTCCCGGTCCGAGACGGGCGGCGTCACCGGAGCCAGGCGCTCCCCCAGGATCTGCGCACGCGTGCGGCAGAAGGCGCAGAAGCGGCCGGTCGTGGGCTGGCCGCAGCGCTCGCAGGGGCGGAGCTCGACCTCGTCCTGCCGGGCGAACAGGGGCGCCGCCCGCTCCAGGAACGAGAGGAAGAACTGGGCCTTGGTCCCCGGGGAGGTGGCCTCCAGGAGGTTCAGGGCCTCCTTGTAGCGGAGCTGGGTGTTGCCGGCGACGAGCGGACACTCCTCGACCACGTACTCGATCCCCCGCAGGAACGCGTAGGCGGCGGTCTCGAGCTCGGACAGCCGGAACAGCGGCTTCACCTTCCGCAGCAGCCCGTCCTCCGCCGGCAGGACGGGGTACTGACGGGCGATGTAGTCGGTCTGCCACCGCAGCGTGTTGCCGAGGAGGGTCGCGGCCTCGTCGTCGAGGTTGTGCCCGGTGGCCACGACGTCGAAGCCGTGCTCGAGGGCCGCCCGGTTGAACACGTAGCGCTTGGCCAGGCCGCAGACCGAGCAGCTGGAGCGCCCGCCGCGCCGCCCGGCCGTCGGGATGTCGAACCCGTACTCGCGCGCCAGGTCCACCTCGATGAGCCGCGCCCCGCGGGCGGCGGCGAAGCCCCGGACGACCTCCGCGGAGCGAGCCGAGTAGCCGCCGATGCCGAGCCCGACGTAGAGGCCGGCCGCCTCGTACCCCAACTCGAGCAGCACGTCCCACAGCGCGAGCGAGTCCTTCCCGCCGGAGACCGCCACCAGGATGCGGTCCTGGTGCGAGAACATGTGGAACCCCTCGATCGCTCGGCGCACCTGCTCGTGGACGTGGTGCACGAAGCAGTCCCGGCAGAAGGCGGCGTTGTGGCGGCGGACCTCGACCGCCGCGGGACCGCGGCAGCGGCGGCAGCGCATCCCGCTCATCGGCCCGCCCCCCCGGAGATCACCGGCCGGATCTCGAGCCGGTCGTCCTCGCCCACCCGGTCGCGCCGGGTGAGCAGCTCGCCGTCCCGGATCACCAGCACGGTGTCCGGATCGATGCCGAGCTCCGCCAGCACCTCCTGCACGGAGCGACCGCCGGCGAGCTCCACCTCACGATCGGGGTTCCGGAGCTTGACCTTCACGACGGTTCAAGGCTAGCGCACCCCGCGCGAGCGTCCTGTCAGGCGGTCGGGAGGGGGTTGACCCCCAGGGTCACCGTCACCGTCCGCCGGCTCCCGTCGGGGGCCACGAGCTCCACCTCGACCCGGTCGCCCGGCTCGTGCGATCGGACGACCTCGCCGACGGCGTCCGAGCCCCGGACCGGCCTCCCGTCGATCGCCACGATGACGTCGCCCACCCGCACCCCAGCGGTCTCCGCCGGCCCCCTGGGGGTGAGGGCGGCGACGTACGCCCCGTCGGTGACGGCGAGGCCGAACTGGAGCGCGAGGCCCGGGGTCACGTCCATCGTCACGACCCCCAGGTAGGCGACGGGCGCCGCGGGGTGCTCGATGGCCCGCTCGATCGTGGGCTTCGCGGCGTCGATGGCGATGGCGAACCCGATGTTCTCGGCCTGGCCGGCGCCGGCGGAGTTGATGCCGACGACCTCCCCCCGCAGGTTCAGCAGCGGCCCACCGGAGTTCCCCGGGTTGATCGCCGCGTCGGTCTGGATCACGTGAGCGTAGGTCCGCAGGCCGTTCGGACACACCGCGGGGTCGCACGCCGGGTCCTGGGCCGTGATCGTCCGGTCGAGGGCAGAGACGATCCCCATCGTCACCGTGGGCCCACCCTCGAGGGCGAGCGCGTACCCGATGGCGACCACGGGCTGCCCGAGCTTCAGCTCGGCCGAGCTCCCCAGGGGGATCGTGGGCAGGCCCTCGCCGTCGATCTTCAGCACGGCGAGGTCGGCCGCGGGATCCCCGCCGATCACGCGGGCTTCGTACCGTCGGGCGTCGGGCTCCGGGGTGATGACCGTGATGCGCTGAGCGTTCTCGACGACGTGGTAGTTGGTCACGACGACCCCGTCCGGGCGCACGACGAAGCCGCTGCCCACCCCCCGACCGCCCTCGCCGCCGAGGAAGCCGGGCTCGAAGGTGTCGGTGGTCACGTTCACCACGGCCGGGCGCACCCGCTCGACCAGGTCCACCACGCTGCGGACCCGGCCGGCCCCGGCCACCTCCACCGGCGCGGCGGGTGAGACCACGATCTCCCGCCGGATCACGGTCCGCGTGCACCCCGCCACGGCGACCGCTCCGACGAGGGCGAGGGCGACGATCCGCTTCATCCTCCAGACCTCCGGCGCTCCACCCGGCCTTCGCCGCAGATGGGCGCCGGGTTCTGCCTCCAGGCTAGCCGACGACGCTCGGTACGGGACGGGGCAGGAGCCCCGCCCCCTCCAGGACCGCGTCGATGCCCTCCTGGTTGCGGATCGCCATGAGGTGCACCCCTCGGACGCCGGGGAGCTCGCGGACCTCCTGCACGATCTCGGTCGCGATGCGCACCCCTTCGTCCCATTGCCGCTCCTCCGGGACGGAGGCCATCCGCACCAGGACCTCCTCCGGCACGTCGATCCCGGGAACCTCATCCCGGAGGTACCGGACGCTCCTCGCGGTGCGCGGCACGAACACGCCGACGAGGAGCGGCACCCGCCCAAGCAGCCCCAGGTCCTCCGCCCGCGCGAGGAACAGCCGGAGCCTCGGCAGGTCGAAGCAGATCTGGGTCTGGATGAACTCCGCCCCGGCCTCGATCTTCTTGCCGAGGCGCATCGGACGGAACTCCAGGGGAGGCGCGAACGGGTTCTCCACGGCCCCGATGAGGAAGCTCGGAGGGCTCTCCAGGCGCCGTCCCGACAGGTAGGTCCCCGCGTCCCGGAGGATCCGCGCCGTCCGGATCAGGTGGATCGAGTCCAGGTCGTAGAGGGGCTTCGCCTCGGGGTGGTCGCCCGCCGTGACGTCGTCCCCGGTCATCAGGCACACGTTCCGGACGCCGAGGGCCGCGGCCCCGAGCAGGTCCGCCTGGAGCGCGAGTCGATTGCGGTCCCGGCAGGTGAGCTGGACGATGGGCTCCACGCCCGCATCGAGCAGGAGATGGCCGGCGGCCACGCTCGAGAGGTGCGGGTAGGCGGCGCTGTTGTCGGTACAGTTCACGGCGTCCACCCGCCCGCGGAGGCGCTCGGCGATCCGATGGACCGCCGCGGGGTCGGCCCCGTCGACGGTCGGCATCTCGGCCGTCACGACGAAGGCGTCGGAGCGCAGGAGCCGATCGAGATGGCTCCGGGGCTCGCTCACGGTCGGGCCCTCCCCTCGTAGGCGGCCCACCCGGGCGGCGCGTACGCGTCCCGCCGCGTGAGGAGGTTCTCCCAGGACGACGTCTCCTGCAGGCGCCAGTCCACCGGCTTCTGGATGTGGAGCAGGTGGTCGCGCCAGAGGGGCAGGCGTCGGGAGCCCTCCCAGGCCCGGACCCAGACGCACGGCCGGTCCGGGAGCACCTCGCACCGACCGTCCTGGAGCACGCCGCCGCAGGGCCCGTTCCGGAGGTTCTTGGGGCACCGCATCGGGCAGGAGAGCCCCGTCGAGTGAAGGATGCACTGCCCGCACATCCGGCAATCGAACAGGGCCTCCTTCGACGCACGCTCCACCACGAGGAGCGCCCGTCGCACCCCCCGGACCGGCGGGGCGGTCGCCGGGGGGCGGCGGTCGAGCCTCGTGGTGGACCTCCTCCTGATCGCGGCGGGCATCGTGACGGGCGCCTCCTCGAGCTCAGCGCAGCGGCCGAGCCGGAACCTCCTTGCGCGGGTCCACGAACGGGATGGCGGCGGTGCGCCCCCGGACGATCCCCCCGGGCGTCTCCACCTCGAGCTCCGTGCCGGGTGCCGCGAGCTCGATCGGGACCCACACGTAGCCGATGTTCCGCCGAAGCCCCGGTGACCACACGGCGTCGGTGACCCTGCCGACCTCCCGGCCGCCGTGGTGGACCGGCCAGAACCAGTCCAGCTCGGCCTCGAGCTCCGGCATGTCGAGCTCGATCCCGACGAGCTTGCGATCCACCCCCGTCCGGCGGAGCCGCTCGAGCGCGGCCTTCCCCAGGTAGTCCTGGGGCTGCTCCTCCACCAGCCGCTCCATCCCCATGAGGTGGAACGGCGTGTCC
>ML214186.1:2315-5685 GCA_004366195.1 Actinomycetota bacterium | reverse complement strand
CGAGGGCGGTGAGGTCGTGCCGGTCTCCTACCGACCGGGCGACCGGCTGATCCCGGCGGCCCTCGGGGTGCCCGAGCCGGCTGAGGGCGACCCCCTCCGCGAGGACGAGATCGACGTCGTCGTGACCCCCGGCGTGGCCTTCGACCGGGGGGGCCACCGCGTGGGGTACGGGGGCGGGTTCTACGATCGGTTCCTCCGCCGCCTGCGCCCCACCGTGCCCCGGGTCGCGATCGGGTTCGCGCTCCAGGTCGTCGAGGCGGTGCCCCGCGGCGAGGGCGACGAGCGGGTGGACCTCATCGTGACCGAGGACGGGGTGATCCGCTGCCCGCCGCGGTGAGCCCCGTCCCCGCTCCCCCGCCGCGGGCGCTCCGACGCGCGCCGTGGCGGCGGGCGCCGTTCGCCGCCCTCGACTTCGAGACCACCGGCCTCGGCGCCCGCGACGCGGTGGTGGCCTTCGGCGTGGTGCCGGTGGAGGGCGGTCGCGTCGTGCTCGGGCGGGCGGTCGAGCGCCTCGTGGCCTCGGGCACGCCGTCCTCGTCGCGCGCCCTGCGGGTCCACGAGATCCTCCCTCGGGACCTGGACGGGGCGCCGACGATGCGGGAGGCCAGGGCCGAGCTCGCCCGCGCCCTCGACGGCCGGTTCCTGCTCGCCTGGTTCGCCGACGTGGAGGTGGCGTTCCTCGCCCGGATCTTCGGCACCGGGGAGCGGCGGTGGCGCCGGCGCACCGTCGACGTGCGCGGACTGGCGCTCGCGCTCGAGCCGGGCACGCGGCCGGGCGTCCGCTTCACCCTGCAGGCGACCGCCGAGCGGTACGGCGTCCCCGTGGCCCGCCCCCACGAGGCGCTCGAGGACGCCCTCGTGACCGCCCAGCTGTTCCTGGTGCTGGCCTCCCGTCTCGAGTCGCGGGGTCGCGGCTCGGTCCGGCGGCTCCTGGCCCTCTCGCGCCGTTGAACGCGGACTTGAACGGCCGCTCAAGACCGTGCTTGGATACGCGCAGACGACGAGCAAGGGGGATCGATGTCCGAGCAGGAGCCGCTCCGCACCGCGTTCCACGAGGTCACCGAGGCCCAGGGTGGCACCCACGTCGCCGACGGGGGGTGGCTGTGGCTCGAGGGGTTCGGCGACGTCCGGAAGGAGTACGACGCCGCCCGCGACGACGTCGCGGTGTGGGACGTCTCGCCCCTCAACAAGTGGGACTTCCGCGGGCCGGACGCGCTGCGGGCCGCGCAACACATCTTCTCCAACGACGTGATGAGCCTGGAGGTGGGGCAGGCCCGCTACGGGGCGTTCCTCGACCCCGACGGGCTCATGGTCGACGACGGGACGGTGTTCAACACCGCGCGGCCGGACCACTGCTGGGTCATGACCAACGGCAAGGACCTCCAGGACTACTTCGCGGAGATGCTGGCCGGCTTCGACGTGGAGGTGGAGTGGATCGCGCTGCGGATGCCGCACCTCGGCGTGATCGGTCCGCGCTCGCGCGAGGTGCTCCAGACCCTCACGGACGCCGACATCAGCCGCGAGGCGCTGCGCTACTTCCGCTTCATCCCCGAGCCGGTGGAGGTCGGCGGGGTGCCGGTGTACCTGTCGCGGACCGCCTACGGGGGAGAGCTCGGGTTCGAGCTGTTCCTCACCGACCCGGCGGACGCGCCGGCGCTGTGGAACGCGGTCGTCGGGGCTGGCGTGACGCCGTTCGGGGTGGCGGCCATCGAGATCCTGCGCATCGAGGCCGGTCTCATCGTCACCGACTACGACTACGAGCCGCACCAGCGCACGCCCTACGACTTCAACCTGGACCGGCTCGTGGCGCTCGACCGGCCGGTGGAGTTCGTGGGCAAGGCGCGCCTCGCGGAGATCGCGCAGGCGCCCCCGAACCGCTTCGTCACGCTGCGGTACGAGGCGGAGGAGCTGCCGGAGTACGGCGCGGCGGTGCTCGAGGGCGGCGAGGAGGTGGGCACCCTGACCAGCCCCACGGACAGCCCCCGGTTCGGGAAGATCGGTCAGGCGGTGGTGCGGACCGAGCTCGCGACGCCGGGCACGACGGTCGAGGTGGCGCTGGGCGAGGGGACGATCCCGGCCACCGTGGACGTCCTGCCGATCTACGACACGAACAAGACGCGGCCGCGCAGCTGAGCGCCGGCGGTGTGGTAGTGTCCGGGATCACAAGCATGTGATTCCGGAGGGTTCACCGTGGAGTACGTCCACAGCTGCGCGCCGCCCCGGGAGCCGGACCCCAAAGCCCGGGCCCTGTGGGTCTGCCCCGCGTGCGGCTCCGTCTGGGAGGCGGCGCCGGAGGGGCCCGGGATCTTCGACTTCGAGCGCGACGAGGCGGTGACGCGCTCGGTCTGGATCCGCATCGAGGGCCCGGCGCTCCTCGCCGGCTGAGGGCGGACCGGATCGGTCGGCTTCAGAACAGGCCGACGATGCGCCCCTGCTCGTCGATGTCCACCTTCGTGAAGGCGGGGACCCTCCCGAGCCCCGGCATCCGCTGCATGTCGCCGCAGAGGACCACCACGAACCCGGCGCCGGCGCTCGGCACGACCCCGCGGACGGGGAGGCGCCATCCCCGCGGTCGGTTCAGCAGGGTCGGGTCGTGGCTGAGCGAGAGGTGGGTCTTGGCCATGCACACCGGCGCGTCGCCGAAGCCGAGGGACTCCATGAGCGCGATGTCCTTCTCGGCCTGGGGGAGGTAGTCCACGCCGTCGGCCCCGTACAGCCGCGTCGCGATGGCCTCGATCTGCTCCTTGATCGGCGTGCCGGGGGGCGTGAGCAGGTGGAAGTCGTTCGGCTGCTCGACGGCCTCGAGCACCGCCTCGGCGAGCTCGATCGCGCCGTCGCCACCCTTGCTGAACCCCTCGTTCACGACGGTGCGCTCGGCGCCGACCTGGGCGGCGAGCTCGCCGACGAGGGCGATCTCCTCGTCGGTATCGCTCGGGAAGCGGTTGATGGCGACCACACAGGGCAGCCCGTAGGCCTTCACGATGCCGATGTGGGCGGCGAGGTTCTCCGACCCCCGACGCACCGCCTCGAGGTCCGGCTGGGAGAGCTGCTCGAAGGGCACGCCCCCGTGGGACTTCAGCGCGCGCACGCTCGCCACGAGCACCGCCGCGCTCGGGGTGAAGCCGCCGGCCCGACAGACGATGTCGCAGAACTTCTGGAACCCGAGGTCGGAGGCGAACCCGCCCTCCGTCACCACGTAGTCGGCGAGCTTGAGGGCCATCCGGGCCTGGATGATCGAGCTGTTCGCGTGGGCGATGTTCCCGAAGGGTCCCGCGTGGATCATCACCGGCTGGCCCTCGAGGGTCTGCACCAGGTTCGGCTTGATGGCGTCCTTCATGATCACGGCCATCGCGCCGGCGACCTTGAGGTC
>ML214186.1:0-2305 GCA_004366195.1 Actinomycetota bacterium | reverse complement strand
GCCATGATCTCGGAGGCGGCGGTGATGATGAACCCGCCCTCCCGCGGCACCCCGTGGGCCTTGCCGCCGAGCCCGATCACGATGTAGCGGAGCTCCCGGGCGTTCACGTCCATCGCTCGGGGCCAGGTGATCGTCGGCGGGTCGATCCCGAGCGGGTTCCCGAAGTACAGCGAGGCGTCGATGGCGGAGGCCAGGAGGTTGTGGGCCTCGGTCACGGCGTGGAAGTCGCCGTTGAAGTGGAGGTTGATGTCCTCCATGGGCACGACCTGCACGTAGCCGCCCCCGGTGCCGCCGCCCTTGATGCCGAAGACCGGCCCCATGGAGGGCTCGCGGAGGGCGAGGATGACGTTCTTACCGAGCTTCCCGAGGGCCTGGGTGAGGGAGATCGCCGTGGTCGTCTTGCCCTCGCCCGCCTTGGTCGGCGTGATCGCGGTGGTGACGATCAGCTTGGCGTCGGGACGGTCCTTCACCCGCTCGTAGGCCGAGGGGGATACCTTGGCCCTGTACCGGCCGTAGGGCTCGATCTCGTCCTCGAGGAGCCCCGCCTTGGCGGCGATCTCGGTGATGGGGATGAGCGTCGCCTCCTGGGCGATCTCGAGTGCGGTCTTCACGCTGGCCTCCGTGGACGTTGAACGGCGGTTCGATGCGACCGGCGGAAGGATACTGACGCCTGGTCGCCGCGACCGTGACCCCCGGTCACTGGACCGAGCGGCGGGGACCTCGTACCCTCGAGCCATGACCGCCGCGCTGGACCCGTTGCGTCGGCCGCTCGCACGCCGTCGGATCCTCGCCGTCCGCAGGGGCCGTGAGGCCTGGCGCCCCGACGATCTCGCGGCCGAGGAACCGATGGAGATCCGCGCCCAGGGGCCGGCCGGCCCCGCCGTTCCCGTCGCCGTCACCATGCGGACCCCCGGGGCCGACTTCGAGCTCGCGGCGGGGTTCCTGTTGACCGAGGGCCTGATCGACGACCCGGCCGAGATCCGGCGCGTGAGCTACTGCGAGGACCTGCCCGCCGACGAGCAGCGCTACAACGTCGTGACGGTGCGCCTCGCGCGGCCGTTCGACCCGGAGCTCCTGCGGCGGGCCTCCTACGTCTCGTCCTCCTGCGGGGTGTGCGGGAAGGCGAGCCTGGAGGCGGTGGCCGTGCGGTGCCCGGCCATCGCGCCCGGGCCCGTCGTGAAGGCGGAGGTCCTCGCCGAGCTCCCGAGCGCCCTCCGCGCGGCCCAACGGGTCTTCGACCGCACCGGGGGGCTGCACGCGGCGGGGCTGTTCGCGCCGGACGGGACCCTGCTCGAGGTCCGGGAGGACGTCGGTCGGCACAACGCGGTCGACAAGGTGATCGGCCACGCGGTGCTCGCCGGCGACCTCCCCCTCGCCGAGCGGATCCTCCAGGTCTCCGGTCGCCTCTCCTTCGAGATCGTGCAGACGGCCGCGCTGGCGGGGGTGCCGATCGTCGCGGCGGTGAGCGCGCCCTCGAGCCTCGCCGTCGAGGCCGCCGAGGAGCTCGGGCTCACGGTGGTGGGGTTCGTGCGCGACGGAGGCTTCAACGTGTACGCGCACGCCGAGCGCATCGCGATCTGACCGGGCCGCGTTGCGCCGAGCGCGCGAGCGGTCGCACATCACCGCGAGCCCCGCCGTAGGATGGTGCCAATCCCGGGAGAGGTCCCGGAAGGCATCCCGGAAGGAGGGAGCGAGGACGTGGGCAACGGGACGCGCCTCACCGAGCCGCTCGTCCGCGACGGCGGCGCGCTGCGCACCGCGACCTGGGACGAGGCCCTGGACCGAGCCGCGGCCGGGCTGCGGGCGGCCGTCGAGCGGAACGGCGGCGACGGCGTCGGCCTGTTCAGCTGCTCCAAGGCCACGAACGAGATGAACTTCATCGCCCAGAAGTTCATGCGGCAGGTCCTTGGGAGCAACAACATCGACAGCTGCAACCGCACCTGACACGCTCCCAGCGTCGTCGGTCTGGCGACGGTGTTCGGAGCGGGAGGCGGAACGAGCTCGTACGAGGAGGTCGAGCACACCGACCTCATCGTGCTGTGGGGTTCGAACGCGCGGGAGACGCACCCCATCTTCTTCCACCACGTCCTGAAGGGGATCCGGAACGGAGCGCGCCTGATCGTGGTCGACCCCCGACGCACGTCCTCGGCGGCCTGGGCCGACCTCTGGCTCGGGATCGACGTCGGCTCGGACATCGCGCTCGCGAACGCCGTCGGCCGCGAGATCATCGTGAACGGCCTCCACAACGAGACCTTCATCGAGCGCGCCACCACCGGCTTCGAGGCCTACCGGGACTCGGTGATGG
>SIRV01000161.1 GCA_004366195.1 Actinomycetota bacterium | reverse complement strand
GTTCGACCTCTCGCCCGAGCAGGAGGAGTTCCGCCGGACGGTGCGGGCCTTCGCCGAGGAGGTGGTGCGGCCCCGGGCGGACGAGGCGGACCGGGAGGAGCGGCTCCCCCTCGACGTGGTCCGGGCCTTGGGGGAGCTCGGCCTGTTCGGGGTCCCCTTCCCCGAGGAGCACGGCGGGCAGGGCGCCGACCTGCTCACGTTCTGCCTGGCCGTGGAGGAGCTCGGCCGGGTGGACCAGTCGGTCGCGGTGACGCTCGCGGCGGCGGTGGGGCTGGGGGGCGTGCCGATCCTGCGGTTCGGGACCGAGGCGCAGCGCCGGACCTTCCTCGAACCGCTCTGCCGCGGCGAGGCGCTCCTCGCCTTCGCCCTCACCGAGCCCGACGCGGGCTCCGACGTCGCGGCGATCCGCACCCGCGCGCGCCCCGACGGCGACGGCTTCGTCCTCGAGGGCGAGAAGGCCTTCATCACCAACGCCGGGACCCCCCTCACCCGGGCCCTCGTGGTCACCGCCGTCACCGACCCGGAGGCCGGACGGCGCGGCCTCTCCCAGCTCGTCGTGCCGGCCGACGCCCCGGGCGTGGATGTCGGGACGGCGTACCGGAAGCTCGGGTGGCGGGCGAGCGACACGCGCCCCGTCGCCTTCCGCGGCGTGCGCCTGGGGCCGGACGCGCTCCTCGGCGAGCGCGGGCGGGGGCTCGCCCAGGCCCTCGAGGTCCTCGACGGCGGCCGGGTGACGACGGCGGCCCTCGCCGTGGGCCTGGCCCAGGCGTGCTTGGACGCCGCGCTCGCCTACGCCAAGGAGCGCCGGGCCTTCGGCCGACCGATCGGCGGGTTCGAGGCGGTGGCGTTCAAGCTCGCCGACATGCACGTCGCGGTGGAGACGGCGCGCCTTTCGACCTACCGGGCGGCGTGGCTGCGGGATCGCGGCCGCCCGTTCACGCAGGCCGCCGCCGTGGCCAAGCTCCACGCGAGCGAGGCCGCGGTGGCCTGCGCGCGCGAGGCCGTCCAGGTCCTCGGCGGGGCCGGCTTCATCGAGGAGACCCCCGTCGCCCGCTACTACCGGGACGCGAAGATCCTGGAGATCGGCGAGGGGACGAGCGAGATCCAGCGCCTGGTGATCGCCCGCTCCCTGGGCCTGCCGGAGGTCGTGTGATGGTCCGCGAGGGCGACCTGCTGTGGACCCCGCCGCCGGAGCTCGTGGAGGGCTCGGCGATGGCCCGGTACCTGGCGTGGCTCCGCGAGACCCGCGGCCTCGACCTCCCCGACTACGACGCCGCGTGGCGGTGGTCGGTGGAGGACCTGGAGGGGTTCTGGCGCTCGATCCTCGAGCGGTTCGAGGTCCGGGCCGAGGGCTCCCCCGAGCCGGTGCTCCCGGAGCGCCGGATGCCGGGCGCGCGGTGGTTCCCCGGGCTCCGGCTGAACCACGCCGAGCACCTCCTGCGCGAGCCCGACGACCGCCCGGCCATCGTGTACCGGCGCGAGGACGGGTTCGCCGCCGAGCTCACGCGGGCCGAGCTCGCCGACGCCGTCGCGCGCGCCGCCGCGGGGCTCCGGCGCCTCGGCGTGCGGGCCGGGGGCCGGGTGGGCGCCTTCCTGCCGAACGCGCCGGAGGCCGCGATCGCGCTCCTCGCCTGCTCCAGCATCGGGGCGATCTGGTCGGCGTGCTCGCCGGAGTTCGGGGTCCGGGCGGTCCTGGACCGGTTCGGGCAGATCGAGCCCAAGGTCCTGCTCGCCGTGGACGGCTACCGGTACGGGGGCCGCGCCTTCGACCGCCTGGGCGTCGTGGCCGAGATCGCCGCCGGGCTCCCGGGCCTCGAGCACCTCGTGCTGGTCCCCTCCCTGCGCGAGGACCCCCTCGCCGCGGCCCGTGCCGTGCCGGGCTTCCCGCCGGCCATGGCCTGGTCCGAGCTCCTGGCCGAGCCCGCCTCGGGACCCGGGCCCTTCACGCGGGTCCCGTTCGAGCACCCGCTCTGGATCCTCTACTCCTCCGGCACCACGGGGCTGCCGAAGCCGATCGTCCAGGGGCACGGCGGGATCCTCCTCGAGCACCTGAAGGCCATCGCCCTCCACCACGACGTCGGGCCCGGCGAGCGCTTCTTCTGGTTCACCACGACCGGGTGGATGATGTGGAACTTCCTCCTCGGCGGCCTCGCGCTCGGCGCGACCGTCGTGCTCTACGATGGGAGCCCCTCGTTCCCCGACCTCACCGCCCTCTGGCGCCTCGCGGCCGAGGTCGGCATCACCACCTTCGGCACCAGCGCCCCCTTCATCCACGCCTGCATGAAGGCGGGCGTGCGCCCCGCCGAGGTCGGCGACCTCTCGCGCCTCCGGGCCGTCGGCTCGACCGGCGCGCCCCTCTCGCCGGAGGGCTTCGCCTGGGTCTACGAGGCCGTGGGCCGGGACGTCTGGCTCGGCTCGATGAGCGGGGGCACGGACCTCTGCACCGCCTTCGTCGGCGCCAACCCGCTCCTTCCCGTCCACGCCGGCGAGCTCCAGTGCCGGTACCTGGGGGCCGACGTGCGCGCCCTGGACCTCGAGGGGCGGGAGCTCGTCGGCGAGGTCGGCGAGCTCGTGCTGGCGAGCCCCATGCCCTCGATGCCCCTCGGGTTCTGGGGCGACCCCGACGGCGAGCGCTACCGCCGCAGCTACTTCGACGTCTACCCCGGCCTCTGGCGCCACGGCGACTGGATCAGGATCACCGAGCGGGGCTCGTGCGTGATCTACGGGCGCTCGGACGCCACGCTGAACCGGGCCGGGGTCCGGATCGGCACGAGCGAGCTGTACCGGGTGGTGGAGGCCATGCCCGAGGTGCGGGAGAGCCTGGCCGTGGACACCGGCGAGCTCGGCCGGGAGGGCGAGCTGATCCTGTTCGTGGCGCTGGCGCCCGGGGTCGAGCTCGACGAGGCGCTCCGGCGGCGGATGTCGGAGGCGCTGCGAACCGAGCTGTCCCCGCGCCACGTGCCGGATCGGATCCTGGCGGTTCCGGCCATCCCGACCACCCTGAACGGCAAGCGTCTGGAGGTCCCCATCAAGCGGATCCTCCTCGGCGCTCGACCCGAGGAGGTCGTGAGCCCCGCCGCGCTCTCCGATCCCGACGCCCTGGGCCCGTTCCTCGAGATCGCCGCCTCGCTCCGACGCGGCTGACCATCAGGGGGCGCAGCCGGTCGCGACCTGGAGGGCGCGGCAGACCTCCTCGAGGCGATGGGCGGGCAGCGCCGCGATCCGCTCCACCAGCAGCGCCTTCGGCACGATGGCCACGTTGTGGAGGGAGAGCGCGCACTCCTCGGGCATCCCGTCCTCGGGACCGAGGAGCACCTCGGTCGGGATGCGGCGGATCCGGCGGGTGGCCGGGGCCATGAGGAGCGAGCGGAGCACCGGGATCGCGGCGTTGCGCGTGAGGATGCACGCGGGCCGGCGGCCCACCTCGGGCATCTCCACCCACCAGACCTCGCCGCGCTCATCGAGAGCCGCGACGAGCTCGTCCGACAGCTGGATGAGGACCTGTCTGAGCGGACCTTCGGCGTCGTCCGGCCGATCTCGGGCCTCGCCGACGGCCTGTACGAGCTCCGGATCGTCGTCCTCGGCGAGGCGAGGCCGAAGGCGTCGGGCGCGCTCGTGTCGGTCACCGGGCTTCTCGATCCGCCCGTAGCCTCCCGGCCGAAGGTCTGATAATCTGATAGCCGTGAGAGAGATCACGGCGACCGAGGCGGCGCGGAACTTCGCCCACGTGCTCGACGCCGTCGAGCACCGGCACGAGAGCTTCCGGATCAGCCGGGGCGGCCGGCCCGTGGCTCGCCTGGAGCCCGTGGAGGCGGCCTCGGGGCGCGCCGTGAAGGACCTGCTGCAGCGACATGCGCCGGACCCGGGGTGGGTGGAGGAGCTCGCCGGGATCCGTGCGCTCCTCCGAGCCGAGGAGCGGGACTGGCACGCCTGATCCTCGACACGACGGTGCTGATCTCCGCCGAGCGCCGGCGGAGGCGGCTCGAGCGGGTCATCGCCGACGACGACGACGTCGCGATCGCCGCGATCACGGTGGCGGAGCTGCTCGTTGGGGTGGAACTCGCGGACCCGACGCGACGGGCCGCCCGCGCCGCGTTCGTCGAGGACGTGCTGGAGACCTTGACGGTCGAGGACTACACGCTCGCGACGGCGAGGGCCCACGCGCGCCTGCTCGCGGCGACGCGTACGGCGGGCGTCCCGCGAGGCGCCCACGACCTCATCATCGCGGCCACGGCCCTGGCGTCCGATCGCGCCGTGGTGACGGCCGACGCTCGGGGGTTCCTCGGTCTGCCCGGCCTCGACGTCCGGGTGGTCTGACCCCGGTAGCGTGGTGGTGGAGGAGGGCTGTGGCGTCCTCCGCGAGGCGGCCGGCGGCCGCTCCGGCGACTGAGATCCCGGACGTGCTCGACGCGCTCCACCGCGCCGGGTTCGAGTGGGGCGTGAGCGACGGCAACCGTGCGTGCGCCGTGGCCGCGTCGCTCAGCGCGCGGCGGCGCGGACGGCCTCGGCCAGGACCTCGAAGTCCGGCTCCGGCACCTCGACGAGGCCGGAGCGGAAGTACTGGCCCCAGACGTCCTTGCGACGGATGAACGAGAGGCGGGGCACGAGGGGGCGGACGGGCACGCCGGCGCGCTCGGGCAGGCGTGCCTCGAACCGGAGGTCGCACCCGACCACGAAGGTCCGGCCGGCGAGCTCGACGGGCTGGCGCAGGCGCCGCACCGGGGTGGTCGCTTCGGCCAGCGCGACGAGCCGGGACTCGTCCCTGGTGGGGTTGTGGAACGCCCCGCGCGCCACGTACAGGACGACCCGGTCCCCCGGGCGGATCCGCTCGGCGCGCCGGGCCGAGGCCGCGGTCCACGCCATCCGGGAGCGCTCGAGCACCCACCGCAGGCCCTCGGCCTCGGCGAGGACCACGACCCAGCCGCCGCGCCGGTCCCGGCCGCTCATGGGCGCATCGTAGCGAGGGGCGACGTCGGGTGGGCGGGCCCGCTCGCTCGGTTCGACCCCGACGGAGGAGGGGCGGACGAGGGCCGGACGCCGTCAACCTGGGGTGCCGATCCGGATCCTCAGCTGGGCGTCACGAAGCGGGCCCGGAACGTCGCCGCCGTCAGCACCGGGGTCCGGTCGGCCAGCTCCAGGAGATGGTCGTCTCCCGAGACGAGGAGGGCGCGCTCGCGCTCCGCAGAGGCGATCAGGTGGTCGTCGCCGGGGTCGCTGGATCGGACCGTCGGCGCCCGCTCTGGGCCCTCGACCGCG
>SIRV01000160.1 GCA_004366195.1 Actinomycetota bacterium | reverse complement strand
GTGCCGAACACGGTGGAGGCGGTCGTCGCGCTGGCGGTGGGCCTGCTCCCGGGGGCCCTCTACACCTGGGCGTTCGAACGCGAGGCCGGCGCGTGGGGTGTCCGGTTCTCGGATCGGGCCTTGCGGTTCGTTGGCATCTCGGCCATCCTCCACGCACTGTTCGCGCCGGTGACCTATCTCGCGTGGGCGGGGTCGGTGCGGTCGGGACGTCTCGCCGGCGGCCAGGCGCCGCTCTTCCTCTGGCCGCTGTTGCTCGCGTACGTGGGGCTGCCGCTCGTCGGTGGAACGCTGGTGGGTCGAGCTACGCGGACCCGCCGACCTTGGGCGAGGATCTTCACGGGCCCGAACCCGGCGCCTCGGGCGTGGGATCACCTCTTCGCGCACGCGCCCGACGGATGGATCCGACTTCGCATGAAGAGCGGGATCTGGCTGGCCGGAGCTTTCGCCACGCAGGCGGATGGCGCTCGATCGTACGCGGCGGGTTACCCGCACGAGCAGGATCTGTACCTGGTGCAGGCTGTCGATGTGGACCCTGACACGGGGGAGTTCGTGACGGACGTCGAAGGGAACCCGGCGTTGCGTGGGTCCGGTATCCTCGTGCGGTGGGAGGAAGTCGAGTTCCTGGAGTTCATCGAGGCGTGAGATGAGCGAAGGCAAGGGCGGGAAGGGCGCGGTCGACACGCGGGGTGGATACCCTGCGGGGTCGAAGCTCGTGACGGAGCTCGCGCCTCCGCCGAAGGGCCCGGCCCCCGGGGCGAAGCCGAGGCCCGGGGGTGCGTCGGCCGGCGGCCAGGGGACTCCGGGGAGCGACGGCTCCACTACCTCCTGAACACGACGTCGGCGTGCCACTCGAGGAACGTCGGGTCGGGGCGGTCCTCGGGGCGGCGGGGCAACCAGATCTCGTTCCGGTCGAAGCGTAGGTAGTACTCGCCGTTGTCGAAGTCCTCGCGCAGGCGTTTGCTCACCCGGATCCGGTGCTCGGGCGTGATCGTGACGTAGCCGCGGTCGAAGAGCTTGTGCAGGTCCGAGCGGAGCAGCAGCCCGTTGTCGATCCGGTGGGCGCCGCCCGCGGCGACGGGCTTGATGTGGGCGGCCTCCAAAACCGGCAGCACCCGCTCCTGCGTCACCGCGCAGCGGCGCTCGTACGTGTCGGTGACGAGGACCCGGAAGCTCCCCTGACCGAGGCGATGGCGCACCGGGACCGGCTCGCCGAAGCGCACGGTCTCCTCGAGCTCCTCGATGTCGGGGTGTCGGGCGAGGAGCCTGAACTGCACGTCCTCCCACAGCTTGGCCCCGTGCGGCGCCCGGCGGAGGTCGTACCGCTTGCCGACCTGGATGTTCGGGTGGAAGTCCGTGGGCGGCGGGAACCACTCCTCGGGAGGGAAGAAGAAGGGCTCGGCGAGGACGACGCAGCCGACCTGGTAGTCCTCGCCGGGGCTCGGAGGGATGCGGCGGTAGCGCTCGATCCGCGCCCGCATCTCCCCGAGCGAGCGGGCACCGTTCTTCTCACCGAACGCCTCCCAGGCGAGGCTCACCGGGAGCACCGAGTGGTGGGCGAAGAAGCCACCGCCGGCGATCATCCCCTCAGGCGCGTGGAGCTTGAACAGGAGCGGCTCGCCCGGTGCGAGCGCGTGGAACCCGCGTCCGCCGCTCGGCTGCCAGAAGTTCACCTCGTCGAGGTCCGACATCGCGGCGAGCTGCCGGTACCACTCGTTGTCGGTCACCGCGACGAACGCGTGCATCTCCCGGCGAAGTGTGCCCGAGCGAGCTCCGGCGGTCCAGCGTGCTGCCTGCGGTCAGGGCGTCTCGCGGTCCTCGCCGGCGAGTTCGTCGCGGAGCGCGCTGAGCCACTCGAGCGCCACGCGGTCCTGGGGGCGTCCGGCCGCGCGCTTCATGCGGATGAGGTCGTCCAGGGAGGCCACCCGGACCCGCAGGCCGTCGAGGTCCTCCGTCGTCGCGGTGGCGTCGAGGTCGCGGAAGCCCTCGGTGCCGGCGGGCGTGCCGAGGCAGTCGACGGGACCGAGGGCGGTGGCGAACGTGAAGTGGTCCCCGGCCCGAAGGGCCGCGGCGTCGAGCTCGAAGGGCACCTCCTCCGGGGCACCACGGAGCCGGGCCCCGAGGGCTCGAAGGGCGGCCGCGAGGCGCTCGAGGTTCGTGCGGTCCCGCGCGTAACAGACGTCCACGTCGCCGGTGATCACGGGCGAGCCCCGGACGGCGCCGGCGAGACCGCCGATGAGCACGAACCGGACCTCGTGCTCGACGAGGATCCGCAGGATGCCGACCGGGTCGAAGGGCGCGCTCACCGGCGTTCCCGCCGGAAGGCCTCCGTGGCGGTCCACTCCTCGGCGCCGCGGCGCACGCGCTCGCCGGGGGTGAGTCGGAGGCGCTCGCGGATCAGCGTCCGGTCCACGCCCAGCCCAGGCCGCTCGACCGGCTCGAGGGCCACCCCGCACGTGCGGAGGAGGCGGTCGAGCGTCTCGAACCGCGGGCTCACGAGACCGCGCTCGATCCGGGAGAGGAGCGGTTGGGCGACGCGCGCGCGTCGGGCGAGCTCGCGCTGCCCGAGTCCCGCCCGGATCCTCGCCTCCCGCACCAGGATGCCTGCGCTGGCCACGGAAAT
>SIRV01000159.1 GCA_004366195.1 Actinomycetota bacterium | reverse complement strand
CGAGGCGGAGGGATCCGGGGCCGAGCCGGGCGCCGAGGCAGCCGCGCCGCCCGTCGACGCGCCGAGGCCCCCCGGACCCGAGCGCGAGGACGCCGCGACCCCCTGGGGCAGCTCCTCCGAGGAGCCGGAGGAGCCCGAGGAGGACGAGGAGATCGACCGCTTCTCCCTCGCCCGGGAGTTCTCGCAGCTGCTTCAGGAGCGCGACGCGGGTGCCGATGGTTAGGCCGACCCGGACCGAAGGGCGTAGCTCGCCATGGTGATGGCCAGGCGCAAGACCAAGCAGCTCGGGCAGATCCTGCTCGAGCAGGGGCTCCTCACCCAGGAGCAGCTGGAGCACGCGCTGGAGGAGCACCGCCGCACGCCACGCTCCCTCGGCCGGACCCTCATCGACCTCGGCTACATCAAGGAGCGGGACCTCGTCCGGGCCCTCGCCGAGCAGGTGGGCCTGGAGTTCGTCGACCTCACGGAGACGAAGGTCGACCCCATGATCGCCTCGCTCCTGCCGGAGCCCCTCTGCCGTCGGTACCGGGCGCTGCCGATCGGGGAGCGGGACGGGAAGCTGCTCGTCGCGATGTCGGACCCCGCGAACGTCTACGCCCTCGACGACATCCGGACCCTCACCGGTCGCGACGTCCAGCCGGTCGTCGCCACGGCCAACGACATCGAGCAGGCGATCCAGAAGTTCTCGGCCATGGGCGAGCAGGTGGAGGCCCTCGCCTCGGAGGCCGCCGAGCGGCTCGAGACCGAGGGCGACCTGAGCGAGGTCGAGGCGGCCGTCGAGGACGCCCCGATCGTGAAGCTCGTGAACGCCATCATGACCCAGGCCGTCGCCGACCGCGCCTCCGACGTCCACATCGAGCCCACGGAGAAGGACGTGCGCGTCCGCTTCCGGGTGGACGGCGTGCTCCACGAGGTCATGCACTCCCCGAAGAACATCCAGAACGGGCTCATCAGCCGCCTGAAGGTGATGGCCGACCTGAACATCGCGGAGAAGCGCGTGCCGCAGGACGGCCGGGTGAGCATGCGGGTGTCGGGCAGGCAGCTCGACCTGCGGCTCGCGACGCTCCCGACCGTGTACGGCGAGAAGGTCGTGATCCGGATCCTCGACAAGTCCAACGCCATCCTCCAGCTCTCGGAGCTCGGGTTCCAGGAGGAGGCGTACCGCCGGTTCGAGCGCTCGTTCCGCAAGCCCTACGGCGCGATCCTCGTCACCGGGCCGACGGGGTCGGGGAAGTCGACCACCCTGTACGCCACGCTGAACATCGTGAACAGCCCCGACCGCAACATCATCACGGTCGAGGACCCGGTGGAGTACCGCCTGCCGGGCGTGAACCAGATCCAGATCAACCCGAAGGCCGGCCTGACGTTCGCCTCGGCCCTCCGCTCGATCCTGCGGGCCGACCCCGACATCATCCTGATCGGTGAGATCCGGGACCGCGAGACCGCGATGATCGCCGTCGAGTCGGCCCTGACCGGGCACCTCGTCCTCTCGTCGCTCCACACGAACGACGCCCCGAGCGCGATCACCCGTCTCACGGAGATGGGTGTGGAGACCTTCCTCGTGGCGTCGGCCATCGACTGCGTCGTCGCCCAGCGCCTGGCCCGACGCCTGTGCGAGCGATGCAAGGAGCCGTACGTCCCCGACCCCAAGGAGCTCCACGAGGCCGGGTTCACCGAGGAGCAGATGGGGCAGATCCACCAGCTCTACCGGCCGGTCGGCTGCGAGGCGTGCTCCCGGACCGGGTACCGGGGGCGCTTCGGTCTGTACGAGGTCATGCCGATGTCCGAGGAGATCGAACGGCTGACCGTGGAGCGCGCGTCGTCCGAGGCGATCCGGGCGGTGGCGCTCGAGCAGGGGATGATCGACCTCCGGGCCGACGGCCTCATGAAGGCCATGCAGGGCCTCACGTCCATCGAGGAGATCGCGAGGGTGGTGAAGTGAGATGAGCATCGTGGCACCCGAAGAGCAGGAGGTGGCGATCCCGATCCCCGAGCTCCTCGAGGTCGTCCTGGAGCGCGGCGCGTCGGACCTGCACCTCACGGTGGGGGCCCCGCCGACGATCCGCCTCCACGGCGACCTCGTCCGGCTCGACGAGTACCCCGTGATGACCCCCAAGGGCCTCCAGGGCATGATCTACGCGATCCTGCCCCAGAAGATGCGCGAGCGCTTGGAGCAGGAGCTCGAGCTCGACATGAGCTACTCGCTCCCCGGCAAGGCCCGGTTCCGCGTGAACGTGTACTTCCAGCGGGACTCGCTGGGGGCCGCGTTCCGGCTGATCCCCTACGAGATCAAGACCATCGAGGAGCTCGGCCTGCCGAGCGTGGTGGCGGACCTCGCCCGCTACCCCCGCGGCTTCGTCGTGGTGACCGGCCCGACCGGGTCGGGGAAGTCGGCGACCCTGGCGGCCATGGTCGACATCGTGAACCGGGAGCGGAAGGCGCACATCATGACGGTGGAGGACCCGATCGAGTTCCTCCACAAGCACCAGAACTGCATCGTGAACCAGCGGGAGGTGGGCGCCGACACGCACAGCTTCGCCGCCGCCCTCAAGCACGTCCTGCGGCAGGACCCGGACGTCATCCTCGTCGGCGAGATGCGGGACCTGGAGACGATCTCCACGGCGATCACCGCCGCCGAGACCGGGCACCTCGTGTTCGCCACCCTGCACACGCAGGACGCCCCCCAGACGATCGACCGGATCATCGACGTGTTCCCGCCCCACCAGCAGCAGCAGGTGCGGGTCCAGCTCGCCACGACCCTCCAGGGCGTCGTGACCCAGCAGCTGCTCCAGACGGCCGACGGGCGCGGTCGCGTCGTGGCCGTCGAGGTCCTCGTCTGCACCCCCGCGGTTCGGAACCTGATCCGGGAGGGCAAGACCCACCAGATCTACTCGATCATGCAGGCCGGCGGGCGGTTCGGGATGCAGACCATGGACCAGTCCCTCGCCAACCTCGTGAAGGCCGGGAAGATCACCCAGCAGCTCGCCTACGAGCGCTGCCACGACCCCGAGGAGCTGAACCGGCTGATCGGCGGGGCGAGCGCCGGCTACCACGCCGGCGCCGGCGCCGCGGCCGCCGTCGGGCTGTCGGTCGGCGGGTACGAGTACTGAGGCCGGGAGCGCGCGCCATGCCGACGACGTTCGAGTACAAGGTCCGGGACCGGTCGGGGAACCTCGTCACCGGACAGCTGGTCGGGGACAGCGAGCTCCTCGTCCTCCAGAAGCTGCGCGAGCAGGGCCTGACCCCCATCGAGGTCCGGAAGGCCAACGCCGGCCTGCGGATGGAGATCAACCTCCGGCCCGGCCAGGTCAAGCTGAAGGACCTCGCGGTCTTCTGCCGCCAGTTCGCCACCATGGTGAACTCCGGCCTGCCGATCCTCCGGGCGCTCGCCATCCTCTCGGAGCAGACGGCCAGCAAGGAGCTGGCGAAGATCCTCGTCCAGGTCCGGACCGACGTCGAGCAGGGCTCCTCGCTCTCGGGGGCCCTCGCCAAGCACCCCAAGGCCTTCAACGACCTGTTCGTGGCGATGATCCGGGCCGGCGAGACCGGAGGCGTCCTCGACGAGGTCCTCCTCGACGTGGCCGACACGATCGAGACCGAGGTCGAACTGCGCCGGAAGATCAAGTCGGCCATGACCTACCCGGTCGTGGTCGTGATCCTCGTGGTCCTCATCATGGCGGCCATGCTGCTGTTCATCGTGCCCCAGTTCGAGACGATCTACGCGAGCCTCGGGAGCAGCCTGCCGCTGCCGACCCGGATCCTCCTCGGCGCCTCGAAGCTCGTCCGCACGTACTGGTGGCTCGTCGTCCTCGGCGCGATCGGCGCGCGCTACGCCTTCCGCCGGTACAAGAGGACGCCGGCCGGCCGGGCCCAGGTCGACGCGCTGAAGATCCGCGTCCCGGTCTTCGGGCCGCTCTTCCACAAGGTGGCCCTGGCCCGGTTCTCGAGCACCTTCGGGATGCTGCTGAAGTCCGGCGTCCCGATCCTCCAGGCCATGGAGATCGTGAAGGAGACCGTGAACAACCAGGTCATCGCCCGCGCGGTCGAGGACGTGAAGGGGAGCGTGCGCGAGGGCGAGTCCATCGCCAAGCCCCTCGCCAAGCACGCCGTCTTTCCCCCGATGGTGGTCCAGATGCTCTCGGTGGGGGAGGAGACCGGTGCCGTTGACACGATGCTCGACAAGGTGGCCCAGTTCTACAACCAGGAGGTGGAGGCGACGGTGGACGCCCTCACCTCGCTGATCGAGCCCCTGCTCATCGCGGTCATCGGCGGGGCGGTCGGCGCGGCCGTCATCGCCCTCTACATGCCGATGTTCAACATCATCAACCTGATCAAGTGAGGCCGAGGTACCGGACGTCGGCCCCCAGCGCCTCGTGGGTGGGCCGCGCTCGCCGGTCGAGCCAGCGAAGCCGAACCCCGCCTTCGCCGTCATGCGGGGAGCGTCGGCGCGTCCTCCGAGAGCTCGGGGTCGGCCGCGAGCCGCCACAGCAACGCGTGGGTGTCCAGCAGCAACCTCATGCGCGTTCGCCTCGGAAGGCCGCCGCCACCTCGGGCGGCAGCTCGTCGAAGTCCGGCGCGATCCGGACGCGTCCCCGCCACGCGCCGGGGGCGCGAGGCCCCTGCGGCTCGCGGTAGGGGACGAGCTTGGCCACGGGCTTCCCCGCCCTCGCGATCACGATCTCCTCGCCACGCGCGACCCGTTCGAGCAGCCGCGAGAGGTGGGTCTTCGCCTCGTGCACGCTGACGGCCACCGTCATGACCTCCTGACCGATAGGACTTAGGCATGTCAGTCCATCTGCGGCCCTGGGCGCGGACCCGCCGCGTCGCGGTGCCGACGTCAGGGCTCGAGCCCCGGGAGGGGGCCGAGCAGCGCGTCGCGGTCCTCCGGTGGACGGGCGTTGAAGGCGTCGATCCAGGCCCGGACGGCCTCCCGGTCGGTGATGTCCACGCCGTCGCCATCATCGTGTGGGCGATGGCCTTGGCCGGGCCGAAGCGGGACGGATCGGTCGCCGCCTTCCGGAAGGCGCGGGTGTGGCGCCGGACGGCCTCCTCGGTCTCGGCGACCCACCGCTCCTCAAGACCGCGCCGACCCAGGGCGAAGCGGACCCACCGCCGCATCACGTCCGGCAGCAGCCGGATCCCCGTGGCATCCAGGGTGACCTTGCGGGGGACGGTGTCCAGCAGGAGCAGCTCGACCACGATGGGGCTCCACCGAAGCGGGGCGCCGTCGAGGTGGTCGCACCGCACATCCAGGCAGGTCCGGGCGACGTCCCGGTCCACGCCCCCGCCCTCGGGGGAGGCGAGGAACTCCTCGAGCAGCGCCTCCCGCGCCTCCTCCTCGAGGGGCTCAGGCTCGCGGAGGACGGCGGCCGGCAGGAGGCGCATCCGCGCGAGGAGCAGCGCCCGCAGGTACCGGAAGTCGTCCGTCCAGTCGTTGTCGAGGTACAGGTCCCCGGTCCGGATCGCCCCGATCAGGCGGGCCGCCATCTCTCCGGGGTCGGCGTCGGCGACCCTGGCCTCCCCCTGGTCCTCGATGCGTCGCCGGGCGTCCTCCAGGGGCACGCCGGCGAAGGCGTCCTTGATGATCCCGCCCAGGTTCTCGTCGTACAGGGCCATGAGGGTGTGGGTCGGTCGCCCCGGGTATCGGAACGAGGCGAAGTACCCGCGCTGGTCCCCGTAGGGGTCCTCGAACCACCACCCGTCCACGTACGCCGGGCGTCCGATCTCCCCGGCCCAGGGTGGCTCCGGCGCGCCCGAGGCCGCGAGCCGGTCGGCGACGGCGAGGGCGTCCTCCCGGTCATCGTCCTCGAGCACGGCGGCGAGCGCCCGAACCGCGGCGAGCCCCGCCGCCCCGCCCATCGCCTCCGCCGCCTCGAGGAGCGAGGGCACGAGGACGCGCTCAGGCTCGTCCCTGGCGGGGAGGGGGATGGGGAGCTTGTAGAAGGTCCCGAGGGCCCAGCTCGCCCACAGCTCCGCCTCGAGCGGGTCCTCGGTCTCGGGGAGCCCCGGCCGCTCTCCAGGACGGACCGCACG
>ML214185.1:594-8657 GCA_004366195.1 Actinomycetota bacterium | reverse complement strand
CCCGGAGCGGTTCGCCCGCGACGTCGAGCTGGTGCGGGAACGGGGGTGGGCGGCGAGCGTGGGGGAGCGCCAGCAGGGCGTCGGCTCGGTGAGCGCGCCGGTGCGGGGGCCGGATGGACGGCTGGTCGCCGTGGTCTCGGTCTCGGGCCCCGCGGCGCGGATGGGACGGGGCGGCGGGGGTCGGTACGCGCCCGCCGTGCTCCGCGCCGCGGCCGAGATCGAAGCGGCCCTCGCGACCGGGCCCGAGGTCTAGGGCAGCGACGGGCTGGATCCCAGCTCCGGGGCATCGGTCGGCCCGCCGGGGAGGAAGATCCGGAACGAGGCGCCGCCGCCGGGTCGGTCCTCCACCCACGCCCGCCCCCCGTGGAGCTCCGCGAACCGCGCCACGAGGGAGAGCCCGATCCCGCTGCCGGAGGTCGTCTCCGCCTCCGGGCCCCGCCGGAAGGGCTCGAAGATGGCCTCCTTCAGTCCGTCGGGGATGCCCGGCCCCTCGTCCTCCACGGCGATGAGCGCCCCGCCCTCCGCGGGATGCACGCGCACCCAGATGCGGGCTTCCTCCGGCGTGTGCCGGGCGGCGTTCGACAGGAGGTTCTCCAGCATGCGCTCCACCTTCGGGGCATCCACGGCGACGATGCAGCGCTCGACGTCCAGCTCGACCCGACGCCCGCGGAGGACCGTCGTGCGGTCGATGAGGGCGCGGGCGAGCTCGGCGAGGTCCACGGGGAACCGCCGAGGCTCCACGATGCCGCGATCCAGTCGATCGAGGTCCAGGAGGTCGGTGAGGAGCGTGTTCATGCCCCGGGTCCGGTCGGCGAGCGTCCGCAACAGGTGTCGGCGCTCCTCCTCCGGGAGCTCCCGGTCCAGGCGCTCGAGCGTGCTCGCCGCTCCGAGGATGGCGGTGAGGGGCTCCTTGAGGTCGTGGGAAAGGGTGTGCAGCAGCGTGTCCTTGAGCCGGTCCAGCGCGACGAGGCGCTCCTCCGCCGCCTTGCGCTCGGTGATGTCGTACATGATGCCCTGCAGGAACAGCGGGTTGCCGTGCTCGTCCCGGACGACCGCGGCCTCGTCCAGGATCCAGACCCACCGCCCGTCCTTGGCGCGCATCCGGTACTCGGCCCGGTAGGGCTTCCCCGTCCGGAACGACTCCTCCTCCGCCGCCCGGGCCGCCGGCAGGTCGTCGGGATGGGTGAACGTGCCCATCGGCGCGGGATGCGCGAGCCACTCCTCCGGCGTGTAGCCGAGCACGTGCTCCAGGCGCGGCGAGATGTAGAGCCACTCCCCGTCCTCCCCGTACTCGCCGAGGTACACGACGGCCGGGAGCTGCTCCACCAGGGCGCGGTACTTCGCCTCGCTCTCGGCCATGGCGTCCACGAGGCGCTTCTGCTCGGTGATGTCGAACATGACCCCCTGCCAGAACGCGACGCCGCTCACCGGGTCCTCCACGAGGACGGCCTCGTCGTGGAACCACACGATCCGTCCGTCCTTCGCGATCATCCGGTACTCGCTGGAGAAGCGGGTGCCGCCCGCGGCGGCCTCCCGGTCCTCACGGACCACGCGGTCCCGGTCCTCGGGGTGCGTCGCCCGGATCCAGAGGGTGGGGTCGGCGAGCCACTCCTCCGGGCTGTATCCGAGGATCGGCTCGGTCTGGGGGCTGATGTAGACGTCCCGGAAGCCGGTCGGGCTCGTCTCGTCCTCCACCTGGGTGTAGGTGACCGCCGGGATGCTCTCCACCAGCGCGCGGTACCGCACCTCGGTCTCACGGAGCTCCTGGTAGCGGGATCCGGCGGTCGTGCGGCCATCCACGTCGGAGGCCCGCACGACGACGAGGGGGTCGGCGTCGACGATCGTCTCGGCCCACAGGCGGACGATCCGCGTCTCGCCGCTCGGCACGACGAACGAGGCGTCGAACCCCTCGATGATGCCGCGGGTGCGGAGCTGCTCCATGGCTCGGCGCTCCCCGATGGACCGGAACAGGCCGAGCTCGGAGACGGTCGAGCCGAGGACGTCGTCCGGGCTCCGGCCGAGGAGGAAGCAGAAGGCGTCGTTCACGTCGAGCACCCGCCCGTCCTCCATGCGGCAGACCGCCATGCTCGCCCGGAACACGCGATCGAGGAGCCCGCCGCGGGCGGGGACCGAGGTCTCCAGGGGTTCCATCCCTTCAGGCATCGGTCGGTCGGGGGACACGCTTTACGGTCGGAAGGCCTGGGACCACCGCAGGGGCTCCTCGGGGCGCTCTTCAGCGCGCATGGTTCTGGAGGATGCGCACGATACGGTCCTCGAGCTCGGAGGCGGTGCCCTTCGGCATCCCGGCGGAGAGGATCGAGAACTCGCCCCAGACCCCCAGCCGCTCCAGGTAGACCCAGCCCGAGAGGGCGGAGATGCCGCTCAGGGTGCCGGTCTTCGCCCGCAGCCGGACGGCGGCCAGGCGATGCCGGAGGGTCCCTTGTCCGCCGGAGGGGAGGGCCCGGAAGAGGGCCGTCCCCCACCGCGCGGCCTCGGCCGCCCAGAGCAGGCGGACGAGGCCCTCAGCGGTCACCGTGTTCGCGTACGACAGCCCCGACGCGTCGTAGCTCTTGACCCGCACCCCGTGGCCCATCGCCCACGCGGAGATCGCGGCGGCGCCCTTCGCGATGGTGCCGGGGACGCCCGCGGCGGCCACGCCGAGCCGCTTGCCGAGGACCTCGGCGGCGAAGTTGTCGGAGGGCCGCAGCATTTGCGCCAGGACGGCTCGCAGTGGGCGTCCGGCGACCGAGGCCACGGTCCGCAGGCCGGCCGGCGGGCGGCCGCTGCCGGGACGCCCCGTCACCGCGACGCCGAGCCGCTCGAGGGCGCGAACCAGGGCCGCGGCGGCGCGAGCCTCGGGGTCGGGCACGTTCCGCCCACGCCGATCGCGGTTGCCCTCGAACGTGAGGGCGGTGGGACGCGCCACGTAGGACGTCGCCGCGTCGTTCCACCCGACCGCGTTCCAGTCCCGGAGGAAGTAGGTCCTCGCCCCGAGGACCCTGCCGTCCACCCGCTCGATGCCGGCTCGCGCGATCCGGCGGGCGAGGGCGCGCATCGTACCCCGGTCCACCTCCGGGTCCCCCCGACCGAGGACCCAGAGGTCCCCGTGGAGCACCGGGCCGGGCTTCCCGTCGGCGGCCGCGATGGTGCGGATCCGCCACCCCGGTCCGAACGCGTCGAGGAGGGCCATGGAGAGGAGGAGCTTCTGGTTGGAGGCCGGGGTCCGCGGGGCCGACGGCGCGACCCCGAACAGGAAGTCGCCCGCCTCCCCGACGGAGATCGAGACCTCTCGGTCGCCGATCAGGTCCCGGATCCGCGTCATCCAGCCGGCGGGCTCGATGCGGAAGGCCATGACGGGCCCGGCGGAGGCCGCGTTCAGCACGTCCTGGGCCGGCCACCGAGCCCGCAGACGAACGATCCCCACGTCCTCCCAGCTGAAGCAGGGGCGGGACGAGGCGGCGGAGTCCGCGTCGAGGGCGAGGTGCTCGATCGTGTGCCAGCGTCCGTCCTGGCGGCGCTGGAGCTCGACCGTCTGCCCCGGCTTCGGGGGTCGGACGAGGACCGCGACCTCCGCGCAGGCACCCGCCACCAGACGGTCGGCGAGCACGGCCGTCTCCACACGGGCGCGAACGCGGACCCGAACCTCGGCGGAGACCACGGCGGGGCAGCCGTCCGCGGTCGGCGCGACGACGCGGTACGCGCCGGTGAAGCGCCGCGTCTGCCGGAACGTGAAGCTGCCGTCGGCTCCGGTCACACCCTCGGCAACGACGGCGAACGCGCTCGAGTCCGCCGGGCGCCACTCGAGTTCCACGGGCCGGTCGGCGGCGCACGGCGCGACGGCGTCCAGGGTCCCCGTCATGGTGACCGGCGCGTCCAGGGCCACGACCGACGCCGAGGCGGTGACGACGAGCAGGTCCTCGGCAGCGGCCGGCGTCGCCAGGCCCGCGCCGAGGAACAGCACCCCCAACAGGGCGCTCCAGGCTCGACGACGCGGAGGGAGGGCGCGGACGGTCAGACCTCCTTCGGTGAACGGCCGGCATCCTCGCACGCTCGCGCGCGAGGCTCAAGGAGCCGCCCCCGCGTCTCGCGAGGGCTAGGCGAGGGAGGCGCGCCCGGCGCGCATCCGCTCGCGTTCCAGCGCCTCCTGGAGGGCCAGCTCGGCCTCCTTCTGGGCCGTGATGTCGAGGAGGAACCCCTGCGAGTAGAGCGGCGTTCCGTCGTCGTCGTGGACGACCACGGCCATGTCGCGGACCCACACGATCCGGCCGTCCCGAGCGACGAGCCGGTACACCTGGTCGTAGGGCTCGCCGGTCTCGACGTGCTCGATCTGGGCTGCCATGGCGCGATCGCGGTCGTCGGGATGGAGGATCTTCACCCACAGGTCGGGGTCGGCGTTCCAGTCCTCGCTCGAGTAGCCGAGCAGGCGCTCGGAGTACGGGCTCGTGTACACGTTCGAGGCGCGTTCGTCGAGCCGGTCGACGTACACGACGGCGGGGAGGGTCTCCACCAGGCTCCGGTAGCGACGCTCGGCCGCGGCGGCCTGCTCCTCGGCGAGCTTCTCGGCGGTGATGTCGAACATCACGCCCTGCCAGTAGGTGCCGCCCGCGCCGTGCTCGACGATCACCGCATCGTCGCGGAACCACAGCAGCCGCCCGTCCCTGGCGAACATCCGGTACTCGGCGTGGAAGGGCTGCCGCGTCACCTCGGCGGTCCGCTCGGCCGCGAGCACCTTCGCGCGGTCGGCGGGGTGTCGGAGCTTGCGCCAGAGCTGCGGATCGGCGAGGAACTCGGAGGGCGTGTACCCGAGGATCCGGGTGACCTGGGGCGAGACGTACGTGGTCCGCTGGCCCGCGGCCGCGGTCCCGTCGTGGATCTCGGTGTACGTGATGGCGGGGATCTGCTCGACGAGGGTTCGGTAGTCGACCGTCCGCTCCGGCTCCGCCGGTCCCGCGCCCTGCTCCGTTCCGTGATCGGTTGCGCTCACCTCGTCCTCCCGACACGAGGTCGCTCCGCGCCCCTCCCTGCGAGGCTCGACGCCCTCTTCCATCGGTCGGTCGGGCGTCCTCCTTGACGTTGTACCGTGGTTCAACGGCCGGTCGACGCCGCCTTCAGGGGCGGGAGGACGCGCTCGGCGAACAGCTCGACGGCGGCGGCCGCCGTGGCGAGCTCCATCCCCGGATAGTGCAGGCGCACCACGAGGTGGAGCTCGCGGCGGGCCCCGAAGGTCTCGGCCAGGGGGCGGAGGGCCTGGAGCACCTCGTCGGGGCCGCCGGCGACGGTCCACCGCCGGAGCTCCTCCTCGGGGGCGTCGGGCTCGAGCGAGTCGTGCTCGGGCGTGTCGTGGCCGGCCTCCCAGGCCGCGTAGGCGCCGATCTGGTGGCGCACGCCCTCGCGCACGAGGGTCCAGGGGTCCCCCTCAGCGACCACGAACGCGTTCTGGAGCAGCACGAGCCCGAGGGCGCTCGGGTCCCGACCGGCCTCCCGGGCCCCCTGCTCGACGAGGCGGACGTAGCGACGCGTCGGCTCGAGACCGCCATCGTCGGTGATGTAGCCGTCGGCGAGCCGCCCCGCTCGCCGGACGGCCGCGTCGGCGTAGCCGCCGAGGTAGATCGGCGGACCCCCGGATCGCGCCGGGGGCGGCGAGACCCGGACCCGGTCGTAGCGGAACGAGCGGCCCTCGAAGGAGAAGCGCCGCCCGCTCCACGCGCGCCGCAGGATCTCCACGGTCTCGACGAGGCGGCGGACCCGCTCGCTCCGGGGGACGCCGAAGGCCCGGAACTCCTCCTCCCGCCAGCCCGCGCCGAGGCCGAGCACGAGGCGGCCGCCCGAGAGCTGATCCACGACCGCGGCGTCCTCGGCTAGGCGGAGGGGGTCGTGGAGCGGCGCGAGGATCACGCCGGTCCCGAGGGCGACCCGCTCGGTGACGGCCGCGACCGCCGCGAGGAACGGCAGGAGGGAGGGCAGATATCCGTCGGAGGTGCCGTGGTGCTCGCTCACCCAGACGGAGTCGAAGCCCACCCGCTCCGCGAGGCGGATGAGCTCCAGCGTCTCCCGGTACTCCAGGGAGAAGGTCCGCGAGGACCACGAGGGCACCTGTCCGGTGAACAGGCCGAGCCCGACGTGCACGCCCATCGCCGCACACGCTATCCGGATGCTGGCGCCGGTCTCAAGCGCGGAGCATCATGACGTCGTGCGTATCGAGCTCGATCCGACCTCGCGCGTCCGCCCGGCGGCCCAGCTCCGCGAGCTCCTGGCCCGGCGGATCCTCGCCGGGTCGCTCGGGCCGGGGGAGCGGCTGCCGCCGGTGCGCGAGCTCGCCGCCACGCTCGGCATCGCACCGGGGACCGTGGCCCGGGCCTACCGGGCGCTCGAGCAGGCGGGGCTCCTCGTCGCCCACGGCCGCCGGGGAACCTTCGTGACCGCGCGTCTGTCCCTTCCAGCGGATCGCCGCGCGGCCCGTCTGGACGCGGCCGCGACCCGGTACGGGCGACGGGCCCGGCAGCTCGGCGCCTCTCGCGTGGAGGCCGTCCGGGCGGTGGAGCGCGCCTGGACGCGCGCGTCCTGAGGCGCGTTGACGGCGGACCGCGCGGAGCGTACCGTGGCGGGGCATGAAGGTGAGAATGATTCTCACCATCGTTCTGGTCCTCGCGGCCGTGGCGGCGCCGGCCGGGTGCCGGAGCGCCGGCGGTGACGGAGATCGGCTGGACGTGGTGGCCTCCGTGTACCCGCTCGCCGAAGCCGCCGAGCGCGTGGGCGGGGATCTCGTGCGGGTGCGGAACCTGACCCCGCCGGGGGCGGAGCCGCACGACCTGGAGCTCGCCCCGGACGACGTCGCGGCGATCGTCGGGGCCGACCTCGTGCTCGTCGTGGGTGGGGGCTTCCAGCCGGCGGTGGAGGACGCGCTCGCGCAGACCGAGGGCGACACGCTGGAGGCGCTGTCCCTGGTGCCGACCCTCTCGGCCGACGGCAGGGTGGACCCCCACGTTTGGCTGGACCCGATGCGCTTCGCCGCCGTCGTCGAGGCGGTGGGCCGGGCCCTGGCCGAGCTCGATCCCGCGCACGCCGAGGTCTACCGGGCGAACGCGTCGGCCTACCGGGCCGAGCTCGAGGCCCTGGACCGAGCGTTCCGCCGCGGGCTCTCGTCGTGCAGGAGCCGCCTCCTCGTCGTCAGCCACGCCGCCTTCGGCTACCTCGCCGATGCCTACGGGCTGGAGCAGGTGTCGATCGCCGGCGTGTCGCCGGAGTCGGAGCCGAGCCCGGCACACCTCGCGGAGCTGCGGTCGCTCGTCGAGCGGGAGGGCGTCACCACCATCTTCACGGAGGAGCTCATCTCCCCCGCGGTGGCCGAGACCCTCGCGGCCGAGACGGGCGCGCGCACGGCGATCCTGAGCCCGCTGGAGGGGCTGACGCCGGAGGAGGTCGCCGCCGGCGAGGGGTACGGTTCGATCATGCGGAGGAACCTGAGGAGGCTGGAGGTCGCCCTTGGCTGCGCCTGAGCCGGTCGGCGAGCCGTTGCTGGTGGCGGAGCACGTCTCGTTCTCCTACGGACGGACGCCCGTCCTCGAGGACGTCAGCCTCGCGGTGCGCGCCGGGGAGTTCGTCGCCCTCGACGACCGGGCGGTCGGAAACATCCTCCACCGCGGGGGGACGGTCATCGGCACCTCCCGCTGCCCAGAGTTCTTCGACCCGGCCGTGCGGGCAGCGGCGGCCGCCCGCATGCGCGATGCCGGCGTCGAGGGCCTCATCGTCATCGGCGGCGATGGCAGCTTCCGCGGCGCGCTCGCCCTGCAGGAGGAGCACGGCGTCCCCGTCGTCGGCATTCCCGGCACCATCGACAACGACATCTGGGGCACGGAGGAGACCATCGGGTTCGACACGGCCGTGAACACGGCCGTCCGTGCCATCGACCAGGTGCGTGATACGAGCGAATCGACGGGCATGATGTTCTTCGTCGAGGTGATGGGCCGAACCTCGGGCGCCATCGCGCTCCACGTCGGGGTCGCCGCCGGGGCGGCGAGCGTCGTCGTGCCCGAATCTCACGAAGACGTCGAGGCGATCGCCGA
>ML214185.1:0-584 GCA_004366195.1 Actinomycetota bacterium | reverse complement strand
GCTCCATCGGCCGGGGGAAGCGGAGCCACATCATCGTGGTGGCGGAGGGGGACGAAGCCGGGGGCGCCTTCGGCTTCGCCAAACGCTTCGAAGCGGTGATGCCCGACCACCCGTACCGCGTGCTCGTGCTCGGCCACATCCAGCGCGGAGGCTCACCGACGGCCCGGGACCGCATCATCGCCTCCCTCTCCGGGGCGTCGGCCGTCGAAGCGCTCGCCAACGGCCGCTCGGGCGTGATGATCGGCATCCAGTGCGGGCGCCCGGTCGAGGTGCCCCTTCGCGACGTCATCGCCCACGGGAAGCCCGACCCGGACTTCGGTATGCTCCAGTTGGCCCAAGCGCTCGCGGGCTGAAACGCGGCAGCCAAAGGGGGAACGTTCATGACCGTCGGGACGGAGCTGAGCGAAGGAGCGCCCGCACCCTCCTTCGCCCTCGAGGACCAGAACGGGAACACGGTGCGTCTCGAGGACCTGCGTGGGAAGTGGGTCGTGCTCTACTTCTACCCGAAGGACGACACGCCGGGTTGCACGGCCGAGGCCTGCGGCTTCCGGGATGCCTCCAGCGAGCTCGCAGCCGAGGGGGCC